>NZ_JAZLLZ010000095.1:0-36567 GCF_045598405.1 Sodaliphilus sp. | reverse complement strand
GGACGGAGAGGGCAACCGCTAGAATGGGGTGCTTGGCTGGGCTGAAAATAGGGATGTAAAAAACGCCTCTCGTTGCGACGAGAGGCGTTGTGATTGTGTCGTGGGGGTGTGTTTCTCTTTAATTTACCTTCACGATGAGGTAATTAGAGAACTCCCAGAACTTGCTTGGATTGTTGATGTGCAGCACTTTGCCTGTGGCTCCTTCGCTCAGTGTGTAGGATCCGGCAGGGTGCTTTGACATTACTTCGGCCTTCTTGCTGTGAAGCTGGATGTCGTTTAATGTGCGCTTGTCGGCCTTGGTGAAGTAAGACTTCTCGAAGTCGCCTTCCATAATTTTGGTCTTGCGCAGGAAACCTGTCTCGATGATCTTGTGCTCTTTGAGCTCTTTCTTAGAACCTACCACATAGTAGCACACATTGAGTTCGTTGTTGAGACGCTCCGATTCTTCTTGTGCCTCTCTCTTCTCGCGCTTCACATTGGAGTTGACGGTGTTGAGCGAGTCAACGCGTGTGTTGAGCGTGTTGATTTCGATGTGTGCGGCCTGCAGTTGCTTGGTGAGGTCGTTGATGGTGATTTGTTGTGTTTCGAGTTGTTTCTTGAGACTCTCCACTGTTTTCTTCATCTCGGCAGAGAAGTTAGATGACTGGCTGAGTCGTTTCTCAAGGTCGGCCAGGCGTTTCTTTTTCAGCTCGATGTTTTGCTGAATGAGAAGGATGTCGTTGCGCAGCTGGCTCTTGCGGTCGGGGGTTTCTCCGTTGAGGTCGCGTGCGGTGACGATGCCTTCCATTTCCTTGATTTCGGTCATGCCGTCGGCAATGTCGTTCATCAGTGCCATGAGACTGTCTTTCTCGGCCATAGCGGTAGCAAGCGAGTCGCTGAGCTCGTTGTTGATTGACTCTTGGTCAGCCGAGTCTTGATCGTTGTTGTCGTGACACGAGGGTATGAGTGCCAGACAAGCGATTAACAGAGCGAAAAGTTTAATCTTCTTCATTGTTGTAGTTATTTTCGTTATTTGTTTTATTCTTGTTTTTAAAGTGAGCGTATTTGTCGATTTTGACCGTTGCTTTGGGTTCGCGTCCGGCAACTACGATCACTATTTCCCCGCGCGCGGCGTTATTTTCGAAGTGTTCGACGAGTTGAGCGAGGGTCCCGTTGTGGGTGGTGTTGTGCAGTTTTGAGATTTCTCTCACTACACTAGCCTCGCGGTCGGCGCCCATGACCTCGGCTAGCTGTTTGAGCGTCTTGACAAGTCGCATGGGTGACTCGTAGAAGATCATGGTGAGCGGCTGGTCTTTGAGTTCGTCCAGGCGTGTGGCGCGTCCTTTCTTGGGCGGAAGGAAGCCTTCAAAAATAAACCTCTCGCACGGCAGTCCAGAATTGACTAGTGCAGGGACGAAGGCCGTGGCACCTGGTAGTGTTTCCACCTCGATGCCCTTGCGTCGGCACTCACGGGAAAGCAGGAAACCGGGATCGCTGATTGCCGGGGTACCCGCATCGCTGACCAGGGCAATGACGCTGCCGCCCTCGAGCATGCCGATGATTCCCGGCAAGGTTTCGTGCTCGTTGAACTTGTGGTGGCTGCGCATGGGGGTCTCAATGCCGAAGTGCTTCATTATCACTGCACTGGTGCGTGTATCCTCGGCCAAGATGAGATGTGACTCCATGAGCACTTTCACGGCACGCGGAGTCATGTCGTCGAGATTGCCCACAGGGGTTGGGACTATGTATAATTTTCCGGCTGCCATTGCGGTGAATCAATCAAAAAGGTTGTGCACGATTTCCATGAAATAGGCCACGTCGTCGCTGTCGCGATTCCACCCCTTGACGTTGTAGAAGTAGTTTTCTACCTGTGCGGCGCTGTCCATGTGCATTACTGCATTGAGCGCATCGTTCATCTCCACCTCGTTGCCCTCGAAGAGTTCGCGGCGGAAGCGGTAGTAGTCGTTGATGGATAGCGACTTGCGCATATCGATGGCACGCCGGGGCGTGTCTTGTGGCTCGGGATTGAATACAGGTGGTTCAACAGATTCCTCCACGGGCTGCTGTGACTCTGAAACCTGGAAACTGAATGGCGATGACGGCATGTCGTCATCGTCTTGCTCTGACCTTTCCATGGGCTCCTCCTCGTCGGCAGCCTGTTCGGTATCTTCGTCATAGACAAACTCAAACGAGATGTCCTCGTCGGGCTCGCGGTCCTCAACGGGAACTTGTGCGGGCTCGTCCTCGAGGGGCAGAACCTCGTTCGCGGGTTCTGGCAGCTGCTCTGGTTCGGGTTCCACGGCAGTATGTTGTGCCACGGGGAGAGGCTCGTCAACAGGAGCAGCAGGCTCTTGCTGTGTGGCCTGGGCTGCAAATTGCTTGCACTGTTCGTTCAGGTCCTGTGCGGCCTTCTCGATGCGCTGATACACTAGCGAGGGTGTGTCCTTGCCGTGACGAGACACTACAAGTAGCAGTCCCTCAATCTCATACACATTGGTAAGCAGAGATGCGATGTTATTGTTCATAGCCATGCTTTTTAAATAAAGTGCAAGTTTACAATTATTTTTTGAGTTGGGCAAACTTTTTGCGCGAAAGTTGCATTATTTGCCTAATAAAGCGCCTATGAGCATGCGGTCCATGTTGTTTTTGAGCGTAGCTCTGGAGCAAGTGTAGTTACCGGCAAGTATCGCCCACACGATAGTCGGGTTCTCGGCAGGGTAGTACCCCACGAAGCACTGCACGTCGCTCATGCTGCCGCTTTTGAGCGAGAGGTCGTCGGCGAGTGGGGTGGAAGGCAAGATGTTGCCTATACGTTTCTTGGCACGAGGCATGAGGTCGGTGAGGCGTTTGTCGTTGTATCGCTTGTCGGCCACGGTGCGAAGCATGTCGCAGAACAGGTGCACCGATGAGCGGTTGACGCGTGCCAGTCCGCTGCCGTCGCGCATGAAAAGAGACTCGGTGTCGATTCCCATTCCCTTGAAGATGCGTTTCACCTCGTTGACCCCCGACTGGTCGAGGTCGCCGTTGTTGCGCACGGCAATGGCGCGCAGCAGGGCGTGGGTGAACATGTTGTCGCTACGGTCGAGCAGAGAGGTGACGATGTCGGTGAGTTCGGGCGAGAAGTGCTCGGCAATGAGGGTTGTCTCCCACTTGTCGGGACGCAGGTTGTCCTTGTTCTCTACTGTTATGCCGTTAGTGTTGAGAGCAGTCTCGATGTCCATCACCAGCAATGCGTCGGGGCGAGGATTAGCCACAATCCAGCTGTGTCGTCCCTTGCCTTTGCCCGATGCGGTCTCGCCGTTGAGCACTAGCGAGTTGCTGCCATATTCCAGGGTGGGCCACACGCTCTTGCGGGCGGCAGGGCGGGTGTTGTCTATGTAGGCCAGTCCCGGTACGTCGGGCACAAAGTGGCCGCCGAAGATGCGTCCCTTGGCATCGATGTTGAAGTTGAAGCGAATGGTGTTGTCGCGGTAGTTGATGGGGAACACGCCCGCGCCATAGTCTTGTGCCAGATCGCCCACGTCCCACCAGTCGCTGTGGTAGGGGGTGGGGTAGAGGCTCATGTCGGTGAGTATTTTTCCCTCAATCACCTTGATGCCAAGTTTTTTCAGTCCGTCGGCAATCTCGTTGGGCATGCTTGGAATGCCCTTGATGAACCCGGTGCCGAGGGTGGGGTCACCGCTGCCCACGATCACCACATTGCCAGTGAGGGTGTCGCCGTGAATCTTGCCCACGGCATTCACTTTGGTGCAGAAGCGGTGTTTGCCACCCAGTTTTTCGAGCGCAGCGACCGATGTGATTGTCTTCATTGTGGAAGCTGTGACAACCGATAGTTCGGGATTGGCAGCAGCAATGACTTTCCCCGAGTCGATGGTCATGAACATCACGCCCACCGAGGCGTGTTTCATCGACGGGTCGCTAACGAACCGATCGACGGCTTGCTGCGGTGTGATTGATTGCGCCACAGCCGTTAGTACTATGGCAATAAGGGAGAGTGTTATTGTAATTCTTCTCATAAGATGCTATGCTTTTACAGTTCGCGTTCAAAGATGTTGGCAGCCATGCCGTCGGCTAGTTGCAGCAGGGCAACTAGGGGGTATTTGTCACGAGCCGTGTTGATATTGTTTTTTGCCTCGGGGCTTTGGAATGCGAGGTCCCAAGCGGTCATGTGCCAGCGAATGGCGATGAGTTCTTCCTCGTAGATTTCAAATCCGCTCCACAGCGCCATGATGGCTGATTTTTCTCCATGGCCTAGCGGGAGGTTACTGTAATCCACGTCCCATCCGGGGACTTCTTCCCACAGTCCAAATGCACCCTTGACTTTCTTAGTGACGGGTTTGTAGATATCACTCTTGTTGATGTCGTGCAGTAGTGCGGCCACGATGACGCTCTCGCGAGTGAGGCTTGCCGCGAGGTCGGGGCGTTGTGCCAGGGCGATGTCGCGCAGTTTGAGAGCTGCGTCGCAAGTGTTGAGCGAGTGCTGGCAGCATCCTCCCTCCTCGCTCAAATGGAAGCGAGTGCTTGCCGGTGCCTTGAAGAAGTCGTTCTTGCCGTCTTCAAGATAGTCGATGAGGTCGTCCACGCCTTCGCGTCCGGTAGATTTCAGTAACTCGATAAACCGTTCTTTATTAGCTTGAATATCAATGCTCATGTTTGTTTCTTGTTGATGTGTTGTAAAAAAGCATTCTAGCGTGCATGCTGCTAGTGTGCTTGGAGTTGTGATTTGTGGTGCAAAGGTAATCAAAATCTCGAAATAAATTTTAGTAAAACGATTTCAAAGTTTTTTCAGATGATTTTTTTTTTGCTTGAAATTTTTAAAAATTGTATATTTTTTTGTATTTTTGTGCGATAATGGAAAATTTATTTCTCGGTGAGGTCCTGTGGGGTCTGTACTGGGGTTATTAATTTGAAGATTCACTTATTTTTAGAATACAATGGCAGAAGGTGTTTTTAACCGATTGAGTAATTCGTGGCTCGTGAAATGGTTCAAGAGCCAGACTACGCCTCGATGGATTATATTACTCATAGACTTGTTTATTGTAACGGCGAGTTATGCCATAGTTGAAATGAAAGACATCTATGGCGATCCGCAATCTTATTCGATAGGTTATCTGGCTACATGCTGGGCAGCGATATTGTCGGTATATTTCGTTGTAATCTATCTGAGCAAGAGCTACACTTGCGTGATACGCTTGTCGGTGATAGAGGACTTGTACCGCACGTTCATGGTGGTGTGTGCCTCCACATGCGTCCTGATAGTGCTCAACCTCGTTTGCTACTTTGCTACATCGGGAGTGCGTCACTATGGTTTCTGGAACTTATTTGTCATCGCCATCGAGACATTCTCGATAATGATGATAGAGCGCCTTTTTATCAAGTACTTCTATATGCGCATCACGGCTGCGTCAAACACTAGCCGCAAGCGTGTGCTCGTGCTGGGCACGTCGCTCAACTCGCTCATTCTTGCCAATGCTCTCAAGAATGAAATCAATGGTAAGTTTGAGCCTGTGGGACTGCTGAGCACAAAAACCACTCCAGGAGTGACAGAGGTGAACGGTTTCAAAATCTACTATTATGACCCCGAGACAGTAGCCAACCTCTTTGTAGAACATGGCATCTATGCGCTTATTTTTAACGACAGCCGCCGTGAGGTGATGCGTAATGGAATGGCGGATGTGTTTATTGACAACAACATTGCGTTGCTGGCACTCAATAGAGTTGAGGAATTTGAACTTGATGACGATAAGGACAAGGGTAATATTTCGACATTTGTCAAAGAAGTTGAGATTGAGGACTTGCTGGGACGCGAGCCCATCGTGCTGAACAACTCGCTTGTGAGCACCAACGTGCGTGGCACATGTGTCCTCATTACAGGAGCTTGCGGCTCTATCGGCAGTGAGATTGTGCGCCAGCTCGCCACCTATCAGGCAAGCCGCATTGTGCTCGTTGACCAGGCCGAGACTCCCATGCACGACCTTGCGCTTGAAATGAAACGCAACTTCCCCGACGCCGAGGTAGTGCTCTTCATGGGCGATGTGCAGAACCGTGAGCGCATGGAAGTGGCATTTGAGAAATACAAGCCCAAATTTGTGTTCCATGCTGCTGCCTACAAGCATGTGCCCATGATGGAAATTAACCCCACCGAGGCTATTCTCACCAACGTGATGGGTACGCGCAACGTTGCCGACCTCGCTCTCAAGCATGGGGCATATAAGTTTGTGATGGTATCGACCGACAAGGCTGTGAATCCCACAAACATCATGGGATGTACCAAGCGCCTTGCCGAGATTTACTGCCAGTCGCTCTTTTTCAATGCAGCCAAGCGTGGCATGACCACCCAGTTCATCACCACTCGATTTGGCAATGTGCTGGGCAGCAACGGCTCGGTAATTCCCTTGTTCCGCAAGCAGATAGAACGTGGCGGCCCTGTGACCGTGACGCACAAGGACATCATACGCTACTTTATGACCATCCCCGAGGCCTGCTCGCTCGTGCTTGAGGCAGGATGTATGGGTAGCGGAGGCGAGATATACATCTTCGACATGGGTTCGCCTGTGAAAATCTATGACCTCGCAGTGCGCATGATTTCGCTTGCTGGATTCAAGCCCAATGTTGACATCAAGATAGAAGAGGTGGGCTTGCGTCCCGGTGAGAAACTCTATGAGGAATTGCTCAACGACAAGGAGAAGACCACTGCCACAGTCAACAAGAAGATCATGATAGCGAAGGTGCGTACCTACGACTACCGCACCGTGTGCGAGAACATAGAACTCATTATTGATAACGCTCTTACAGGCAATGTGCACGACATGGTCTATGCCATGAAGAAGTTCGTTCCCGAATACAAGAGCAACCAGAGCGAGGAGTTTGAACGCATCGACAGGGAAATCGCCGAGCAGAAGCTCCAAGAAACCGAGAACACTCCCGAAACCGAAAAGTATTATTGATGCCATCGGGCGCGTTAAAGAACGCAAGTTCCGCAAGGCTACCCAGGGAATGTCGGGGCTAGATAATTGTATGAAAAAACTTATAGTGATATTGATGAGCATTGCATCGTGTGTGGCTGTGTGGGCAGCCCCCCGCACGGTTGTTGTGCTTAGCGACTTGCATGTCGTGGCTCCAGATAAAGCAGCGACCATGACAATAGGGGCGGGTGAGCGCAAGATGCTCAAACACAGCGCACTCATCCTTGAAACCGTGGTGGATAGCATCATTGCCCGGCATGATGGAAGCTGCGTGCTCGTGACAGGCGATCTCACTGATCGCGGCGACCGAGACAGCCACAACTATGTAGCGGCGCAGCTCAAGCGGCTCCATGATGCAGGTCACCAGTGCTATGTGATTCCTGGCAACCATGACTGCCTGGGTGACGTGAGTGCAAGCGATTTTGCTACAATATATGCCGGTTTCGGTTACGGCAACGAATCGAGACGCGACGAGTATTCATTAAGTTATGTGACCGACTTGCTTCCTGGCGTGACATTGCTGGCTATCGACAGCAACGGCGACAGCGCCAGCAACATTGCATGGGCCGCAGGCGAGGCGATAGAGGCTGGCAAGCGCGGCAACAAGACGGTTGCGATGATGCACCATCACCTAGTGCCGCATTTCATCAAGGAGGAGCAGGTGCTGCCCACTTCGGTTGTGGATTGCAGCGATGCCGCACGTCAGCAACTCATCGACGCGGGAGTACACCTCGTGCTCACCGGGCACACTCACATACACGATGCCGCGGTGGCATATAACGAGGTGCACAGCGACTCGCTCATAGAGATGTGCACAGGCGCGCTGGCAGGTTACCCGCTGCCTTATCGCGTGCTGGAAATAGTTGACGGCCAGGTACATGCCACGACTCGCTATGTCACAGCGGTCAAAGGCGAGGATAACATGTTGCAACTGTCGAGGGAACGCATTGAACAGAGTGTGCAGGAACTTGTGGAAGCACGAGGACGCAAACTGTGGGGCAGCATCGAGGGTAAGGTCGCCCAGCATCCGCTGGCTAGCCGTTTCCTTGCCGTGGAGCCCACTTGGGAAAATATTGAACCATTGCTAAAAGGACTCAAATCGGATGTCCAGAAGGCTTATCTTGTTGTCAGCGAAGGAAATGAACCGCACAACGACGTGAGTCGCATGATTCAGGAAAATCTTCGTGAGGAGATTATGAGCGTGATTCGTGGCATTGTGAAGCCGGAATATCACGAGGCGGTTGTGGAGATGATAATGCCCGAGGTTGAGACTCGTCTCGCACCAATCATAGATGCCGTGTTAGGCGATCTTAATCCTTCTTCGACGGTTCCTGTTGATGATTGCGTGCTTACCATAAAATTGTAAAGTCCTATGCGTGTAATTTACAATAACTGGTTTCCGTTTGGCACTTATCGGGCGATAAATATGCTAGGTGTAATCTTTGCCAAACGCAAGTATGGCAAGCTGAATAAAACCGTGTTAAACCATGAGTATATACATTCAATGCAGCAGCGAGAGATGCTCTTTGTGTTCTTCTACTTGTGGTATGTCATGGAATGGCTGGTAAAGCTGTGCAAATACCGCAATACAACTGCGGCTTATTACAATATCAGTTTCGAGCGCGAAGCCTATGCCCAGCAGCGTGATCTCAACTACGACAAGCATCGTCCCCTATGGGCATGGACCAAGTATGTGAGAAGGCGATAGCCGTTATAGCCGTTATAGCCGTTATAGATTTTATAGCCGTTATAGCCGTTATAGCCGTTATAGATTTTATAGTCGTTATAGCCGTTATAGATTTTATAGCCGTTATAGCCGTTATAGCCGTTATAGCCGTTATAGATTTTATAGCATTTATTGGTAAAATACGCTTTTTACACATAAATTATATAGAAATTGAAAAATAATTTGTACCTTTGTCCCTAATTTGGTAAAAAAGGTTTTTTAGATGAATAAAATTGTAATGTGTGCATTGGCAGTAGCTGCCATGTTTTCATTAAACTCTTGCTTCAAGGACGAACCCTTGAATGCGGAGTGCGATATTGATAAGATGACCCTGCATGTGGCATCGCCCGAGAATGTGTTTTTCCAACTTTCTGACACGGTAAAGGATGTGGCTTATAGCGACACCGTGATGTCAATCACCGTGCGTGCCGGTGCCGACGTGAGTGCCGTGACTCCAACATTTGAAATCACTCCTGGCGCAACCATTAGTCCTGCTAGCGGCGTGACACAAGATTTCTCGCAAGGTCCTGTTGTCTATACCGTTACCTCGCAAGATGGAAAATGGAGCCGCCGTTACACTATCTCGTTAGTGCCAGAGATTATCGTGGTCACTAACGACACTATCAAGTATGACTTTGAGCATTTCGAGCTCGAGCCTTCTTCAAAGAAGTACTACATCTGGCACAATGTGCTCGACGACGGATCGCTGGGCAACGACTGGGCAAGCGGCAATGCCGGATTCCAGCTCAGCATGGGGTCGGCAACACCCGAGCAATATCCTTCGGTTCCCTGTGATGAAGGCATTGATGGCGGTCACTGCGTTAAGCTTACCACTAGGGACACAGGCCAGTTCGGCATCATGGTGAACAAGCGCATTGCTGCCGGCAACTTCTTCCTGGGCGAGTTTGAAGTGAAGGTTGCGTTGCTTGATGCTATGAAGGCAACCCGTTTCGGCAAGCCGTTCACTCACAAGCCTCTCAAGTTTACGGGATACTACAAGTATGCACCTGGTCCTAAGTATATCAACAAGCAGGGCAAGGAGGTTGCAGGAATGGTAGATAACGGTTCAATCTATGCCGTGCTCTACCGCAATCATGATGCCGAAGGTAATCCTGTAATTCTCTATGGCGATGATGTGCAGACCAATCCCAACATCGTGGCAATGGCCAAGGTGAGAGACCTGCATGCCACTGGCGAGTGGGTAGAATGGGATCTTGACTTTGACTATGAGGGACGAGAGATAGACATGAATCTGCTCAAGGATCGTGGCTATAACCTCGCAGTTGTGTTCTCATCGAGCGTCAACGGCGACATCTTTGAGGGAGCCGTAGGCAGCCAGCTCATGGTTGACAAGGTGCGAGTGATATGCTCTCATGAGGATTAATGAACAGTAAAAGAAGAGAACAATGAAAAAGATAATACTAGCAATAGCAGTGGCTCTAACCTCGCTCAGCGTGGGAGCCATGGATCTTATTACAAACGCCGATATAAATGTGCGTTTGGGTTATGGAATAGGCGGTACAATGCCTCTGGGCATGCCTGCCACTATCCGTCACCTCAACTCATACAAGATGCAGTTTAATCCCTCGTTGGGCATCGACGTGGCCTATCCTGTTTACAGAAACTGGAGCATCATGGCGGGCTTGCAACTTGAGAACAAAGGTATGGACGAGGATGCACAGGTGAAGAACTACAAGATGGAAATCACCCGTGGCGGTCAGACGCTTGCGGGCGTGTTCACAGGCGACGTGACCACAAAGGTTACCGAGTGGATGCTCACCTTGCCCGTGCAGGCAGTGTTCCACTACAAGAAGGTGAATTTCAAGTTCGGTCCCTACGTTTCTTACGTGGGCAACCGCGATTTCAGCGGCTGGGCTCACAACGGACACCTGCGTGTCGATGACCCCACCGGCCCCAAGGTGTTGCTGGGCGAGGGCAAGGACGAGCGCGGAGAGTATGATTTCACAAGCAGCATGCGACGCATGCAGGTGGGCGTTGACCTGGGTGTTGACTACCACTTCGATAACCGCTTCGGCGCATTCTTCGACCTCGCATGGGGTATGAGCCAGTTGCACAAGACTGACTTCCACACCATCGAGCAGACGCTTTACCCTATCTATGGCAAGGTGGGACTGACCTATAGATTGAAGTAATTAAACCCATAAACGAATTTAGAAAAAAAATATTGAGAAAATGAAAAAGTTATTTGCTATTTTAGCGGTTGCCATGTGCGCGCTGGCTGCGACAGCCAACACATACACAGGCACGCTTCAGATTTCGACTAACGGAACGGCTGCCGGTGAAGGCAGTATTGATCTCAACATTGGTTCAAGCGATGGTGTAAACTACACCTTGGGCATGGACAATGTCACTTATGTGAAGGCAGGTGAGCAAGTGACGCTGGGCGACATCATTGTCACCGACGTGAAAAGGACCAGCAGCAACGGCAAGACCACAGCTATCTGCTATGATGGCAACGTGACAGTTGGCGGCCAGCAGGTGCCTGGTTATTTCCTGGCGCGTTTTACCGACGGCTACGCTGCCCTTGACATGACGTTCGCTAGCGGTGGCGACCAGTTCAACATTCACTTTGAGAACATGGGCAAGGCGTTCCAGATTCTTAACAGTGACTTCGAGACTTGGACAGCATCAAGTGGCGAGGCTGTAAACTGGCACGGCTTCAAGAGTGCAACTGGTTCACTGGCACCCGCTGCTTCAAGCACATTTGCTAAAAGCACCGATGTGCGTGAGGGGGCAGTGGGACAATATAGTGCGGTTGCCACTTCTAATTCTGTGTTTGGCGTCGTTGCCAATGGCACAATGACAAATGGTCAGCTCAATGCTGGTAACATGAGTGCAGCCAATACTTCTAACCACAGCCACATGGACAAGGCATCAGATGCCAAGGACTATGATGGCAATCCATTCTATACACCCGTTCTTGCCCAGCCCGATGCTATCAATGTGTGGATGAAGTTCTCGCAGGGTACGGCTAATAAAAATTATCCCTATTGCACAATCAGCGCTATCGTATATGATGATACAAGCACAGAGGGTGTGACTTATTACCAAGACCCCGAGAACAAGACCTATGCTAATGTTGTAGCACGTGCCAAAAAGAGTGATATCGTGGTGAGTGGATGGACTCAATACAAGATACCTTTCGCTTTTGAGGCTAAAACTGATGCTAACAAGAGTTCAGATGCTATCCTCGTTACAATATCAACCAATGCAACCCCTGGTAAGGGCTCAAAGGGTGACAAAGTATTTGTTGATGACCTTGAACTCGTGTATAATGCTGAGATTAGCGCCATCTCGTTCAAGGGTCAGCAACTCCCTGTAGCTGACCAAACTCTCCCTGCTGTAGAGACTGCTCCCACTGCCGAGGATTTTGTTGTTGAATATAGCGGTGCCAGCGCACTGACCGGTGTGGAGATTGTTGAGAAAGACGAGCTTTATCTGGCATATGTGTTCGCTACATCGGGCGACCTCGCGACAACTCAGGTATATACCATCACAATTCCCAAGGATGTAGCCGCACCCAGCGTGAAGTCTATCACCGTGAAGGGAGTGCCCGTTGATCTCGTGGAAGGAGTGTATGAGTATAACCTCACAACCAGTGTAGAACTCAATTCGGAGGATTTTGCTGTAGAGTTTGAGAATGCCGACAACTATGCTACTGGCACAACGTTTGAGCAGGATGGCAACGTGTATATATTCAAGGCAACCATCGACAAGACTAGTGGCGAGAATGTTGTCACTTACACTGTCAATGTGACCTATGAGCTTCCTGCACAGAGCATCGCTGAGATTCTTGCTAGTGCTGAAGAAGGCGATAAAGTGAACGTTGAAAAACTCTATGTGGTAGCCGGTATCCCCTATGGCGATCGCACAGGCGGAAAGGTATATGCGACCGATGGCAACGACAACTGGGTGGCACTTGACTGCAACGAGAACAATTATGGCTTGTTTGTCGAGGGAGGTGCACTCGTCGGAGCAAAGGGTGTAGTGGGAAATCTTGACACCAATCCCTATATTTTTGTTCAAGACTTTGACGATTTTGTTACTGACACACGCTTCAGCGCATTCACTACTATCGACATGTCTCATCACTTCCTTGCTAAGCCTAATGGCGTGTATCGCGTGAGCGGTTACATTGATGCCAACGGCCGCCTGCGTGCTTATAGCAACCTCCGCGGTCAGGCCCTCACCATCGATACTGACTATCTGCACGGCACAGTTCTTGAGACAGGCAAGAGTTACACAATGCTTGCAGTGTTCACTATCAACGAGGCTTGGGACGAGAGTTCAAATGCACCTCTCAAGGTCGCTCCTGGCGATGAACTCTTCTTTGACAACTACACTATCCTTCCTTTGACCGTGAGCGTGGCAACAGCAGTCAGCGACCTCAATGCAGAGCAGCAAGTGGTGGGTACACGCACCTACAACGTTGCTGGTGTTGAGACCGACGGTTTGAAGACCGGTGTCAACATCGTGGTTAAGACCATGAGCGACGGCAAGGTTCAAGTGGAAAAAGTAATTAAGTAAACAATATTTTAATTTATTAAAACTATGAAGAAAGTTTTTGTAATGCTCGCTGCAGCTGCATGTTCTATTGCAGCTATGGCAACCGAGTACACAGGCAAGCTCACTGTTACCATCAATGGTATTAGTTCGGAGCAGGAGACTACCATCTCAATCAATGAGGAAACTGGCAAGTATAACCTTGACCTGAATAACTTCATTCTCGTGAGCGAGGAGACAACAATGGGTGTGGGTAATATCAACCTTCACGGCATTGAGGCCACCAGCGCTTACGGCTTAGACAACATCAAGTTCAACGGCAACGTGCAGATTGCTGAGGGCGACCTCGAGGGCGTCGAGTTCTGGATGGGTCCGTTCCTGGGTGATGTTCCTTGCGTGATGAATGCCGATTTCAACGCTACAGCTTTGAATGTTCACATCGACATCGACATGATGGAGACAGCTCTTGAGCAGATGATCCTGGTGGACTTCTTCGGCGTGGCTCCTTCTACTCCCGCTAAACCCGATACTGATGTCAATGGTGACGGCGTTACCGATATAACTGACTCAAATATCGTGATCAACAAGATTTTGAGCAACTGATACCTTGGTAATCGTTGAAAAAAATCATCCCCGCTGCATTCGCAGTGGGGATGATTTTTTTTCTAGATTTTCTAGATTTTCTAGATTTTCTAGATGTGTTAATTCCTTGTTATTTCTTGAGTGCTTTGAGTGCCTCTTGGATTGTGGCGATTTTGCTCTGGGCGTCGGCTTGTTTCTTGCGTTCGCCAGCTACTACAGCCTCGGGTGCGTTGTTGACGAAACGCTCGTTGCTCAGTTTCTTCTCAACTGAAGCGAGGAAGCCTTGGGTATATTTGAGCTCGGCCTCGAGTTTCGCGATTTCCTCCTCAACGTTGATGCTGCTGCCCAGGGGCACTGCAAACTCGGTTGTGCCCACGAGGAACGATGCCGCAGTGGCATCCTTGGTCTCCACGCTGTCGATAGCTTCAAGTCCTGCGAGCTTAGCGATGATGCTCTTGCAGGGGTTGGCGAACTCGCCCACTACTTGCAGGCTCAGGGTCTCCTTGTTGGGGATGTTCTTTGACTTGCGCACGTTGCGCACGCCAGTCACGATTTCCTTGGCCTCGGCAACTGCCTTGAGCAACTCGGCATTGGGCTCGCCAGCTTCGGGCATGCGTGCATACATGATGCTCTCGCCGTCCTTGCGGTCGCTGATGTTCTGCCACAGTTCTTCGGTGATGAAGGGCATGAAGGGGTGCAGCATGCGCAGCAGGCTGTCGAAGAAGCCCATTGTTGCTTCAAGAGTCTTGCGGTCGATGGGCTGCTGGTAGGCAGGCTTGATGGTTTCGAGATACCATGCCGAGAATTCTTCCCAGAACAGGCGGTAAACAGCCATCAGGGCTTCGCTCAGGCGGAACTTGGAGAAGAGGTCCTTGACTTCGGCCAGAGTGCTGTCGAGCACGCTCTGGAACCATGCCACTGCCAGGCGGCTGTGCTCTGGCTGCTCGATGTCGGCTACCTCCCAGCCCTTAACCAGGCGGAATGCGTTCCATATCTTGTTGTTGAAGTTACGTCCTTGCTCGCACAGTGCGTCATCATAGAGGATGTCGTTGCCGGCGGGAGCTGCAAGCATGAGACCCATGCGCACGCCATCGGCACCGAAGCGGTCGATGAGTTCCAGAGGATCGGGCGAGTTACCCAGTGACTTAGACATCTTGCGTCCCAACTTGTCGCGCACGATACCAGTGAAATACACGTTCTTGAAGGGCATTTCGCCTATGTACTCATATCCGGCGATGATCATGCGTGCTACCCAGAAGAAGATGATGTCGGGGCCAGTCACGAGGTCGGTTGTGGGATAGTAGTATTTCATCTCCTCGTTGCCGGGGTTGTTGATACCGTCAAAGAGTGAGATGGGCCACAGCCATGAGCTGAACCAAGTGTCGAGGCAGTCCTCGTCTTGACGCAGGTCGGCAGCGGTGAGAGCAGCGTTGCCAGTCTTCTCGCGAGCCATTTCCACAGCCTGCTCGATGCTTTCGGCCACTACATATCCGCCCTGGGGCAGGAAGTAGGCAGGGATGCGGTGTCCCCACCACAGCTGTCGGCTGATGCACCAGTCCTTAGTGTCGGTCATCCAGTGACGGTAAGTATTCTTGAACTTTGCGGGGTGGAACTTGATGTCGTCGTCCATCACAGCCTTGAGGGCGGGTTTCACGAGGTCGGTCATCTTGAGGAACCACTGCATCGAGAGCTTGGGCTCGATAGCGACGCTTGTGCGCTCGCTGTAACCCACCTTGTTCTCGTAGGCCTCAACTTTCTCGAGCAACCCTGCGGCTTCGAGGTCTTTCTCAATCTGCTTGCGCACGTCGAATCGATCCATGCCCACATACATACCGGCAGCCTCGCTGAGCGTGCCGTTGTCGTTGAAGATGTCGATGCTCTGCAATCCATATTTCTCGCCCAGCATGTAGTCGTTGGGGTCGTGTGCGGGAGTTACCTTGAGGCAACCGGTACCGAACTCGATATCCACATACTCATCCTCAATCACGGGTATCTCGCGGCCCACGAGAGGCACGATCACCTTCTTGCCGCGCAGGTGCTGGTTCTTGGGGTCATTGGGGTTGATGCACATTGCGGTGTCGCCCATGATGGTCTCGGGACGTGTTGTAGCCACGATAGCATATCCGTCCTCACCCACGATCTTGTAGCGCAGGTAGAACAGCTTGCTGTGCTCCTCCTTATATACAACCTCCTCGTCGCTGAGCGCGGTGAGAGCCTTGGGGTCCCAGTTCACCATGCGCACACCGCGGTAGATGAGCCCCTTGTTGTATAGGTCAACGAAAACCTTGAGCACGCTCTCGCTGCGCACCTCGTCCATGGTGAAGGATGTGCGGCTCCAGTCGCAAGATGCGCCCACCTTGCGCAACTGCTGCAAGATGATGCCGCCGTGCTCGTGAGTCCAGTCCCAAGCATGCTTCAGGAACTCGTCGCGTGTGAGGTCGGTCTTTTTGATGCCCTGTTGAGCCAGGCGGTTCACCACCTTGGCCTCGGTAGCAATCGATGCGTGGTCGGTGCCGGGTACCCACAGCGCGTTCTTGCCCTCCATGCGTGCGCGGCGCACGAGGATGTCCTGTATGGTCTCGTTGAGCATGTGGCCCATGTGCAGCACACCGGTCACATTGGGTGGCGGAATAACGATAGTGTAGGGTTCACGCTCATCGGGGGTAGATTTGAACAAGTCATGCTCCTCCCAGTACTTGTACCATTTGTCCTCGACCGCTTTAGGGTCGTATACAGTAGCTAATGTGTTCATATAAATGTTTTAATGTTACGTTTTCAACCTACAAAGATAGTGATTTTTAGCCACAGATTAAACAGAATAGTAAGATTTTTTGTTTTCTGAAATCAAAATAGCCGGATTTCTGTTTAATTTGGTTTGTGTGTCAATAGACCACAGGGCAGATTATCGCTAGGTATGGGATAAGTTTCTCGCATATGTGCGACCCCTTCGAGGTCGATATGCTATATGTCCTGTCCCGACGGTCTGCGACCATCGGTTACGATGCAATGTGACGACTCCGTCGTCAATTACCCACTGGAAAATCTGTATTACCCACCGGAAAAAATATGCAAATGCACGCTGGAAAAAATGTGTATTGTTTCTCGCGTATGTGCGACCCCTTCGAGGTCGATATGCTATATGTCCTGTCCCGACGGTCTGCGACCATCGGTTACGATGCAATGTGACGACTCCGTCGTCAATTACCCACTGGAAAAATCTGTATTACCCACCGGAAAAAATATGCAAATGCCCTCCGGAAAAAATGTGTATTACTCACCGGAAAAAATATGCAAATGCACTCCGGAAAAAATGTGTATTACCCACTGTAAAAATCTGTTGATCCCTATTTTTTGCACTTCTTTTTTGAATGTAGGGATTTATAAATTAATTTATGATAATTCATGTAGTGTATTTCGCCAAAAAGCAGTATCTTTGAGAATGGTTTAGAGTAACTGACATGAGAACGAAGGATTTTAATGATATATTGGAGTTTGGCAGGGAGCATCGTGGTGAGGACGTGCGGGCATTGGCGCTGAAGGCACGTGCTGCCTCGGGCGTTGACCTGACGATGGGTCTGCAACAGGTGGCAGGGCATCGCATAGCGGTGGACAAGCTGCCGCTGTGGGCCGCTAACGACGGGATCGTTTATGGACCGCAGTTGAGCATGGAGCAATGCTCATCGCAGTGGACTGCCGAGTACAAGGCTCGCCTGGTGGAGGGCAATAGCCTTGTGGATTTGACAGGCGGGTTGGGCGTGGACTTCTCGTTCATGGCAGCGGGGCTCGGGCATGCGACCTACGTTGAACGTCAGGAGAATCTGTGCGAGATAGCGCGCCACAACTTCGAGGTGCTGGGCCTGAAGGCACTGGTGGTGAACGGCGACGGCGTGGAGCATCTGCAAGAGATGGCGGCAGTGGATACAATCTACATCGACCCTGCCCGCCGCGACAAGGCTGGCAACCGTGTGTTTGCCTTGAGCGACTGCACACCCGACGTGTCGGCACTGGCACCATTGATGCTTGAGAAGGCGATGACCGTGATCATCAAACTGTCGCCCATGCTTGACCATCGTGCAGCGGTGAGCGTGTTGCCCTGCGTGCAACAGGTTCACATCGTGAGTTCCCGCGGCGAGTGCAAGGAACTGCTGCTGGTGCTCAAACGCGGCTACACAGGTGGTGTGACGGTGCACTGCGTGAACGACAGCGAGACGATGGAGTTTACTCTGGGCAGCGAAAATGTGACTGCCCCCAGCTTTGCACTTGAAGAACATGAGAACGCGGGGGGTGATGATGCTCTCTACATGTATGAGCCCAATGCGTCGATAATGAAAGCCGGGGCTTACAATCTGCTGGCTGTTAGGCTGGGACTGACGGTGATGAGCGTCGATAGCCATGTGCTTGCGGGTGTTCGCTTGGTGGAAGATTTCCCGGGCCGTGTGATGGCGGTGGAAGCCGTGGGCACGATGAACAAGAAGGACTTGAAGTCGCTGATGGCGGGCGTGGAGCGTGCCAACGTGGCTGTGCGTAATTTCCCGCTGCGTGCTCCTGAACTGGCTCGTCGTCTCAAGGTGAAAGACGGGGGCGATATTTTCATCATGGGCACGACAACTGCCACGGGCAAGCACATCTTGCTGAAGATGAGACGTGTGTAATCGTCTCCCTTGTGAAAGGATATATTATTATTCTAGATTTTCTAGATAATCTATAAATATTGGATATGAGGTTATTAACTATAATAATTGCTATGCTGGCTTGGGCTTGGGCTGCTGGCCAGGTGGTGGACACTTGCGGTGTTGTGCGTCAGTGGGATAGCCGTGGCAAGGTGGTGCGTCTTGTTGTGACGGGGCATTTCAGTGTTGATGACGACGGCTATACCGAGAATTTTGATGGTGTGGAAGCGTTGCTTAACACGCTGCGCCGCAAGGGTGTCAAGGCTGCGTTTTTCCCCACTGCAATCACGCTGGCCCAGCCACGATATGAAGCGAGCGTGAGACGTATCATCGATGACGGGCATTACCTCTCGGCTCACTCCTATGCCCACCTGCTGCTGTGCGACACTGCCGGGCGCACTCTGGTGACACGCGACTCGGTGGTGGCCGACCTGCGGCTGCAAGAGAAGCAGTTGGAGCGTTTCGGGCTCACGAAAGAACAGTATCGCTGGATGATTCCGCCATATGAGACGTGCAACCGTGAGACGGCAGGATTTTACTTTGACGAGGGTTATTCGCTGTTGAGTCCCACCGATGGGATTTTCACGGGCCAGGACTGGACACGTCCGGGCACAAAGGGCTACTGGAGCGCTAGGCGTATAATTGACCAGCTGTGGGAATATGAGAGCAAGCACTCGCTCGATGGGGTGATACTGCTCATTCACGCGATGGACTACCCGTGGCGCAAGCCCGAGGACAGGCCCTATAACTATCTGGGCGAGATCATCGACACGCTGCGCAGCAAGGGGTATGTATTTGACGATGCGCTCGTTCCGTGGTAACTATAAAGCAATAACTTTTTTGAGGACCTCTCCGCGCGGATCTCACGGATAACAAGGATTTTTTTTACTCAACTTTAGCATGTGAAACCATTTGAGCCTCACCTATTTGCTCCGATTAGCGTCCTGCTGGACGCATTTCTGCGGTTTACCTATACCCCCACCGCCACTTCGTTCGGCGGTGGGGGTTATTTAGGTATTGTCCTACTGGACAATAAATTAGCATCATTTATTATAAAAGATAAAGTTGAATTAGTAACAATTATATTAACATGCGAAACTCTTGTATTAGTTATTTCATGACTAATTTGATGGTTTCGTTGATGTCGATGATATCTACTGTGCCGTCGCCATCGACATCGGCACGGCCGTTATATGCCGAAGCGTCTTCTCTGTCCAGGACAATGTTGATGAGAATGTTGACGTCTTTGATGTCAACAACACCGTCACCGTTGACGTCGCCCTTGATGCCCGTTTCTCCGCTTGTGATGACAGTGATGGCATTAGACCATGCGCTCTCGTCGCCGTCGTAGATGGCCTTAACAACATACTTGTACTCGGTGTCGGGGGTGAGGCCGGTGAGTTTGTAGCTTGTAGCGGTGATTCCAGTTACAGTGATTTCGCCACTGGGCTTGCGGTCCTCGCTTGCAATGCGTGCGGGAGCACAGAGCATGCTGCTTGCGTCGCCGCTATAAACCTCGATGCCGGTGATGACGACACGTTTGCCCTGGATAGCCGAGAGGGTGAGTTGTTGTGCGGCATCCTGAACGCAGTCGAGTGTCACAACGAAAGTTTGCTCGGTTGAAGATTCCACGGTGACTTTCTCCGATGCGTCGCCCACCTTGATGGTGAGAGAACAGTTGGTGTCGGAATTATAGCATTTGGCCTTAACCATGACAGTGGTCTTGCCGTTGCTGCCAGTGAGGTCGAGGGCAGGGCTGGTGATGCTGCCAGCGTTCTTGCCCGAGCTCAATCGCACGCCGCCGGGCTCGATATACATGGCAGAACCAGTCCAGCCGGGGTTGTCCAAGTAGGTATCGAGTTTGATGTTAGAGGTGACAGTCTCTTTGCACTTGGCAAATGTCTCGGTGAGAATCACCTCGGCGTCGCCCTTGGGAGTGACCTTGAGCGTGTAGCTAACGGCATCCTCGCATGCGCTCCAATTAGCAGTAAATCCATCGCCGCTCACAGCAGTAGCCTCGGCAGCCACGGGAGTGGGGAGGGGCTGCTCAATGTAGGTGAAGCTGACTGTGCCATCGCTGTTCTTTGTGATCTGGGTGATGGGTTTGTCGAGCTTGGCGCTAGAATTGTAGAGAGTGGCTGCGGGAGTGGAAGTGGCTGTGAGCTCATTGTGGCCGTTGTAGGGGAAGAGATCGCCCTCCTGGTCCTCCTCGTTGATGTAGTAATATCCCATGTCATAATCCAGCTTGAGGCTGTTGTCGGCGGGGATGATGGTCATACCCTGTGCATTGCTGTTGTTTACAGTGTTTTCTAGCCATGTTGTGGCGTTGTAGTTGACGTGGGTCACCTGTAATCCCGAAGCAAATGCATGCTTGTTCCAACCAGTCTGCTGGATGTTCTCGATGATGTAGTACTCGTTGGGGTTGTTGCTAGTGATTTTGTAGGCCTCGCCGCCGTCCTGCACCGTCTTGGTGGTGTAGCGGGTGCCCTCTTTGGGGTCGGTGTAGTCAAACCAACCCATGAAGTTGCGCTCGTAGGCAGTGTAGCCGCAGGGAGTGTAGCCGTCGTTGTTGTAGCTACCATTGTCGAGCAATGACCAACTGCCCATGCCGAAGTGCTTGCCATACTCGGTGTCGTAGAAGTCGGGCAGGTCAAGGCAGTGCGAGAACTCATGGCAGAAGGTGCCTATTCCATCCAGTTTCTTCAGGTCGAAGCCGTTGACCTCGTTGAACACGGCAAACTTCGACACAGTGACACCATCCATTGTGAGGTCCTTGCCGAAGTCGCTATCAGAGAGTTCCCACTGGCAGGGCCAAACGGCGTTCTCGGCATCGCTGTCCCAGCTTGAAGCCTCGCCGTCGCCGGCATAGAGCACGATAACCACGTCGCACATGCCGTCGCCATCGTTGTCATACTTGGACCAATCGATAGTGCTGTCCATGCCCTGGCACGCCTCGCCCACCATGGTGCCCACGCGCCTGTCTTCGCCATAGTAGTCGTTGCCACCGTAGTAAGAGCGGTTGTTGGCGAGGTTATAGGGGCCGTAGATGTCGAATTGAGGTGTATATTTGCCAAACGACTGGTCAACGAAATACTGATACACGCTCACCTCGCCAGGGTTGCTGATTTGTTTCTTCCACGCATCCACGGGGTTGCTGCTGATGAATTTCTTGTCCTTGTAGTTGACAAGGATGACAGGGATGCGAGGCGACCCGGTCTGTGGCACCTGGCTAGCCTTGCGTGCCACAAGTGCTTTGCTGCGTCGCGCGCGCTGGGCAGTGGTGAAAAGAGATTTGAGCGAGAGGTTCTCGGTGTTGGCAGTGACGAATGCTTTCTCCTGCTCGCTGCGCTGTGAGGCGTCGTGAGCCACAACGGCGCTCATTCCTGCCGCGGTGCGGTAGTAGAAATTGCCATCGATGCCGCGGGCCACTGTGAGTCCCTCGTCGGTGGTGAAACTGTGGTGCCACTCGTCGCCAGCAAGGCGCAGGTGGATGGTTGTGCCGTCGGCTTGTTTTATGACGCGCACACCGGGTTTAGCAGGGACTGCAAGTGCAGTTGCCCAAGCGGTTAAGCAAATGATTGCTAATGCAAAAAATCGATTCATATTAATAGTATTAATTTTGTTCGCGCAAAGGTATGTTTTTTTTGCGAAACACGAAAATTGGTGGACGAAAAATAGATGAATCAAGCCGTAAAATAGACATACCTATAAAAAGCCTGCCTTGCTCAAAAAAGCAAGGCAGGCAGATGTAGTAATAAATTTGTGATTCTTAATTCAGCAATTTAGCGACAAGTGTGTTGATGTCGGTAATATCAACGGCGCCGTCGCCATTGACGTCGGCACGGTTGCCGTAAGCATCGGCTTTTTCATCGCCCAAAAGAACTTTCACGATGCAGTTGATGTCGGTCACATCGACAGAACCATCAGCGTTAACGTCGCCGGCTTCGGTTGTCTGCCCCTTTGCTGTGGTAGCAGCGACAGAATTAGACCATGCGCTCTCGTCGCCATATTGGTAGATAGCCTTCACCTTGTATTCATAGGTGCTCTCGGGGTTGAGACCAGTGACTTTGTAGCTGTTGGTTGTGATGCCAGTCACTGTGAGCACGTCGCCATTCTTGCTCTCGGCGGGAGCCTTGGCAGGAGCCTTGAGGGCATCACTTGCGTCACCGCTATAAACCTTAACGTCGTTGAGTATTACACGCTTGCTCTTGGCTGTGGTTGCAAATGTGATTGTCTGTGCTTCGGCTTTGTCGCAATCAAGAACTACGATGTATTGCTTCTCGGTGCTGTTAGGGATAGAAATGGTCTGAGAGCTTGACCCGATAGTGACCTTGAAATTGACGTTGGTGTCGGTATTGTAGGCCTTGGCATTGAACACAACGGTTGCCTTGCCACCGCTCTCGCTCAGGTCGAGATTTGAGTAAGTGAGAAGACCTGTGCCACTACCCGAGCCAAAACGCACTGCTTTGACATCGGGGAAAACATAGCTGTTGTTGGTCCAGCCAGAGTTGTCATACTTGGCTGTAGTGGTGCGGATGTAGGAGTTGCTTGAAGCGGTGTATTTGTCAAATGTCTCGTTGAGCACTTCATTAACAGCAACTTTGGGCTTAACCTCGAGAGTGTAGCTCACAGCGTCGTCGCAAGCCTCCCAGTTGGCAGTGAAGCCGCTTGCGGTGATGTCAGAAGCCTCGGTAGCACGGGGAGCGGGCGTTGCGCCAGCCACATAGTAGAAACTAACTGTGCCATCGCTGTTTTTGGTAATCTTGGTGATGGGCTTATTCAAGTTAGTCGATGAGTTATAGAGCGTAGCAGCGGGAGTAGAAGTAGCAGTGAGCTGGTCGTTGCCATTGTAGGGGTAAAGGTCTCCCTTCTGGTCATTGGTATCATTGAAATAGTAGCCACTAGAGTATGACATCTTGAGGCTGTTGTCGGCAGGAATGATGGTCATACCCTGGTCGTTGCTGTTGTTGACAGTGTTGTTATTCCACTTGGTGGCACTGTAATTAACATGAGTCACCTGCAAGCCCGATGACATCGCATAGGCATTCCACCCCTTCTTCTCAATATTCTCGATGATGTAGTACTCGTTGGCGTTGCTGCTGGTAATCTTATAAGCCTCGCCTCCATCCTGCACACAGTGGGTGGTATATTTGCGACCCTCTTGAGGATCAGACAAGTCCATCCATCCCATGAAGTTGCGCTCATAGGCAGTGTAACCACAAGGGGTGTAACCGTTATTATTATAGCTTCCACCTGCGAGGAGACTCCAATCACCCATACCGAAGTGGTTACTATAGTCGGTTACATAGAAGTCGGGCAAACCTAAGCAGTGAGAAAACTCGTGGCAAAAGGTTCCTATACCATCTATCGCGCTCAGGTTGCTGCCGTTGAGCTCGTTGAACACAGCAAACTTTGAGATTGTCTTGTTGTCGAGTGTGATATTGCGGCCATAATCGCTGCTGGCAAGTTCCCACTGGCAAGGCCACACTGCGTTGGCAGCATCACTGGCATAACTTGATGCCTCGCCGTCGCCCGCATAGAGCACGATAACCACGTCAACCACACCGTCGCCGTTGTTGTCATACTTGGTCCAGTCAACGCTGGTGGGCAATCCTTGACAAGCCTCAGCCACCATGCGGCCCACACCACGGTCGTTACCATAGGAATCATTGCCTCCATAGGTTGATCGGTTGTTGGCAAGGGTCACAGGGCCTAATATATCAAATTGGGGAGTATATTTGCCAAATGACTGGTCAACGAAGTACTGGTAAACACTCACCTCGTTGGGGTTGCTCACTTGACCTTCCCACACGGTCTTGGGGTCACTGCTGATGAATTTCTTGTCCTTGTAGTTTACAAGGATAACAGGAACGTGGGGCGAACCGATGTTTGGCACCTGAGTTGCTTTCATCGCCACGTTTGACTTGGCACGACGAGCACTCTGCTTGGGGGTAAATAATGACTCGAGCGTCATCTTGCTGGCATTAGCATTAATGAACGCTGCCTCGTCGCTTGTGCGCTGTGAAAGGTCGTGAGCCATAACGGAACTAACGCCGTCGGCTGTGCGATAATAGAAATCGCCATTATCACTGCGAGAAACTGTAAATCCCTCGGTAGTTAAATAACTGTGGTTCCACTCGTCACCAGTGAGGCGCACGTGGATGGTTGAGCCATCGCTCTGGGTGATTGCACGAACTCCTGGTTTAGCAGGAACAGCGTAGGCCGTACATGCTGCTAAACAGAGCATTACAACTGTGAAAATTTTCTTCATATATTGCTATTTTAAGTATTTTATTATGAAATAATATGCAAATTTAATAAAATTATTTCAAATTGCATCAATTTCATATCAAAAACTTACATGCTACAATCCACCTCTCTATAAAAAACTATAGATTCCTATAGATGACTATAGAAACCTATAGAATATATAGAATAGATAGTTGTTACTTTATAAATGCGGGTGTTGACTCGTTGTTGCAGCGGTCAACGGCTGTGACGGCATATTTCCACTTGGTCTTGTCCTTCTTTGCCACGGGGATTGTGAGCGTTGTCTCGCCAGTGATGGTGTAGATGGCGCTGCTATCGTCGAAGTTGAATTCCTCGGCTTCCTTGACGCGATAGACGACATAGCGCGCAGCCTGCTGCAAGGGGTCGGTGGTGAGGGGTGCGGTCCAGGCAAGTGTCACTGCTGTCTTGTTCTTGGTGAGTTTGAGGTCAGCCACTTGAGCGGGTGCGATGCTGTCGATCCAAGTGTAGGGCTGTATGAGCGCAGGAGTAGCTTGGTGAGTGGTAGCGAGCGAGTCCATAACGCCCTTGTAGTTGTTGGTAATGCTGTAGGCAGGCCACCAGCATGGTCCCTGCACGTGCTCAAGTTCGCGCATGAGTCGCACCTTGTGGTCGAGCTGTGTGGGGTTGAGCGTGTCGCCCTTGTCCTCGGCGATGTCGCGGTGTGACATCACGTTGTTGACACTCTGGCCGTAGTACATGTGGCGGCCGTTGGCACGATTGTTCCACCAGTAAGACAGTTTGAGGTCGCTTGCTGCCTTGTGCTCGAGTTCCCAGTAGAGTTGCGGCACCATGTAGTCAACCCATCCCATGGCAGTCCAGCGGGGGCAGTCGGCATAGAGAGCGTCGTAGCATTGCAGTCCGTTGGTGTCACTGCCATTGACGTCGTTCTTCTTATTGCGCCAGATGCCGAAGGGGCTGATGCCCAGGCGTACCCAGGGCTTAATTTCCATGAGAGAGTTGTGGAGTTGCTCGATGAGTCGGTCCACGTTGTTGCGGCGCCAGTCGCCACGGTCCCAGCCCAGTCCATACTTGTTGTAGGAAGCATCGTCGGGGAAGTCAACGCCGGTGACAGGGTAGGGGTAGAAGTAGTCGTCCATGTGGATGGCATCTACGTCGTAGCGGGTGACGATGTCGCGCACCACCTTGTCGATGAAGTTGCGGCACTCAGGCAGACCGGGGTCAAAGTATATCTTGCCGTCGGCATATTTGAGGAACCACTCGGGGTGCTCATAGTAAACGTGTCCCTGTGGCAGTTGCTCGTCCTTGGCCGAGGTGACGCGATAGGGGTTGATCCATGCGTGGAGTTCCATGCCACGCTTGTGCGACTCGTCGATCATGAATTGCAAGGGATCCCACATGGGTTCGGGAGCCTTGCCTGTTTCTCCTGTCATCCAATGGCTCCAGGGCTCGAGTGAACTAGGATATCCGGCATCGGCTTGCGGGCGAATCTGCCAGATGATGGCGTTGCAGCCCGCCTGCTGCAGCTTGTTGAGTTGGTCAACGAGATAGTCGCGGGTTTGTGCCGGAGTCATCTCGGCATACTGCTTCTGACCAATAATGTGCATCCATGCACCGCGAAATTCACGCTTGGGATTGCCGGCAAGGGCACTCACTGCGACTAGTGCAGCAAGCATGGGCAATAAAATTCTTGTAATTTTCATATTCGTTAATTTTTAGTTTTAGGTTATCTGGTTGTAAATGTAAAGGTAGCGTTCGCGCAGTTGCTGCGGCTGGTGTAGGAGTTGGCGAAACTCGGCTAGGCGTTGGGCGTTGGGGCTCTCGGGAATCCACAGTTTGAGGTATCCGCCTTCGTCATATTTCTCTGCCATGTGTTCGAGGAAACGCTGGTACTGTTCCTGCTCGGTCATGCCGGGATAGTGGGCCTGTGTGAACTGGATAGTGCGGCGAATGATGGTGTCGCCGTCGATCTGGCGGTCGCTCTCTGCAATGATGCGGCCGTAGATAGTGCGGGGCTCGTGGTCGCTCGATGCACGGTGGTCCTCGGCGGCATCGGCCATGACGTCGATTTGCTCAGCGGTGAACCAGTGCAGCAATCGCTTGTCGTCGCGCATGATGCGTGCGCTCGCCGTGTGGTGGGTCTTGCGTCCCTCGCACAGTCCTACGTCGTGATAGGCTGCGGCGACCATGAGCATGTCTTTATCTACCTGGGGATAATATTGTGCCAGGCGCTGGCTCTCAGCAATCACATATCGAGCATGGTCGCAACGATGACCAGCATCAAAACTCTCATATTGTGGAATTATCTCTTGTTCCAGGAATTGTTGTAGTGTCATCTTTTTCAGTTGTTAGCAATGTCGCTTAGAATTAATCGGGCGGCGGTGTCGCAGCAATCGTTGGTGCCCAAGCGTGACGACATGCGGTGGTAGCCGTCGAGCATTGCTTTGCGTTCAGGGCTGTCGGCAAGCAGTGCGGAGAGGTGGGAGTGGATGGTGTCCTCGGTGCATTGATGAAGCAACAGCTCGGGAATCACGGGTTCGTCGGTAATGAGGTTGGGCAGTGTCACATATTTGCCCTTGAGCAGGCAGCGGTAGAACTTGTATATCCACTTGCTTCCGTTCATGCGGTAGCACGCCACCTGCGGTGTGCCCAGCATGGCAGTCTCGAGAGTCGCGGTGCCGCTAGTCACCAGAGCCGCGCGTGAGTGATGCACGAGCGCCCACGTCTGGTTCTCTACGAGCAACGCCTGTGAACCTAACCGGTCGAGCCACTGGTAGTAAAGATTGGGATCGGTCGATGGTGCTGCGGCAATTACCGCCTGATAGTCGTTGTGACGTGCGGCAGCAGCAAGCATTGTGGGCAAGTTGTCATTGATTTCCTTGATGCGCGAGCCCGGAACCACTGCGATGATTTCCTTGTCGGGGTCAAGTCCGTTCAGGCGCTTGAACTCCTGCGTGCTTGTCATCTTGCCTATTGCTTCGTTGATTTCGCCCACGGTGGGGTTGCCCACATAAGTAGCGTCATAATTGTGCTTTTTATAGAAATCCACCTCAAAGGGCAGGATGCAGTGCATGTGGTCTACATATTTCTTGATATCCTTGACGCGCCACTCCTTCCACACCCACACCTTGGGCGAGATGAAGTAGTGCACCTTGATGCCGTGCTTGTGGGCATACTTGGCAATTTTGAGGTTGAACGATGGATAATCGACGAGAATGACGGCGTCGGGCTGGATGCGGTCTATGGCTCTCTTGGCCGTGTCCATGAATCCCAGGATAGAACGCAGATGCTTTGCCACCTCGACGAACCCCATGTAGGCCATGTCGCGGTAGTGTATGATGGGCATCTTGCCGGCAGCCTGTGCCATTAAGTTTCCTCCCAAGAAATCAAATTCGGCTTTGGGGTCAATCGCTTTGAGGGATTTCATCAAATGCGATGCATGAAGGTCCCCCGATGCCTCCCCTGCAATCAAAAAATATTTCATATTTAAGAGTTTAGGAACGGGCTGTCGCCCTTTAAGCAAAGCTTACTTCTCCTCTGGTTCTACATAGACGTAGGCGCCGATGGATGGGGCGGCTTCGGCGTAGCGGTCTTGGCCGTATCGGTCGTAGCGTGCTTTGTCGGGGGTGAGTGACTTGTCGCCACGGGCTATCGCATCGCTCTCGGGCTTGAGGCGATAGTCGAAAATGTATTTGTCGCGCACGGTGTAGAACTTGGGATCACCCTTCCACACGATGTTGATGAAGTTGTAGTCATCAGTACCGTCGGACTTGAGCAAGCAGTTGCGCAGATATATTTCTGTGCCAGTGAGGTCGCCGGCGTTGATGTCGCTGGTGAGACCGTAGAAGATGCAGTTGTCGATGTCGGCCTTGATCTCTGGGTAGTTGCCATCGATGTTGAAGACGTTGAGCAATGGTTCCTCTACAATCTTGAACAAGTAGTAGTTGGCAATCGTGCAGTGAGCCAGATGAGTCTTTCCACCCATGAGATTCACGACACCATCGGCAGCGTCGGCAAGTTCGGTGCCGAATGCTGTCACTCCTGCATTCCAGGCAGTGAGTATGGAACCGCTGCTGTTGTGCAAGCGGCAGTTGAGCATGTAAAGCGTTTCGCGTGAGGGATTGCTCGAATTGATCTGCACTCCAAACTCGCTTCCACCCATGTCAACAAATTCCCAGTGGTTGTTGTAGCTGCCCTCGCCGAACAACACGCCTCCCCATTGTCCAGACATGATGTCGAAGTCAATGTCGCTCACCACGTTGTCGAGACGGTCGCCACGCAGCGTGATGGGTTTGTCCTGTGTGCCCACCGCGGTCATTGTGCCATACACTTTGAGGGCACCGCCCTTGTGGAACAAGAGAGTGGTTCCTGCCTCGAGGTTGAGGTTGACGCCCGGGGCAACAACCAGCGTGTCATAGACGAGGTAAGGGCGCTTGGCATAGAGCTGCGTGTCGGTGTAGATGGTGTCGCCCACGAAGCGTATCACATCCTGTCCCCACGCGTTGAGCACAACCTTCTGGGTGACGCCATTAGTCTCAAACTCAATGTAGTCATTGTATTCCTTTGGTGCATCGGCTTTTTGCTCGTTGATAAACCCTTCGACAAACACATAGATGCTGTCCTCTCCACGAACCTCAATGTCGTGGAACTCTCGTCCTTTCATGCCATCGACATTGATATAGAACTTGGCATCGCTCACACCTCCCACCTTGATAGACGAGATATTGAGTTGCTTCTTGTTTTTGTTATACACCACAAACTGCTTGGTAGTGGTGCCCTGGGCGGTAATGACAGTGTCGAACGTCACAGTATCGACCGAGAATGACAGCACGTCGTTAGGAGAATAAGTGAAATCATCACTTATACAACTTGTAATAATAAACAGCGACAGTGCCACCAATATTGTGTACAGAATATGTTTCATACTATAATTGATATATATATACCTTATTATTGTAAAGGTGGGCTATAAGCGCAATACCTGCTATCAGCCCAGGTAAGCAGGCAAAAAAGCTTCCACGCCCTGCAAGGGCAAAATGAATTGTTACCCTGCCTAAACCGTTTTTACAACACCTTCGTGATCGCTCTTTGTGAGACTATTCATCGACAACAACCCATGAAAGGCTATGGAGAACCTTGTCCATGTGGGCTACATAGTTTACACCAGCCACAACTGCAATAACAAAGCACAATGGTGTTTCGGGGACCTCCATGGCACCAACAGCAGCTCCGCCACCATTCTCATAGGTGTCAATAATCATACTGCCTTCCAGATTTTCATTCTCGAGTTCAACAGTAACTGCCTTATTCAGATCAATTGACGCATTATCAGCGAGTGACTTAATAGACCCAGCCAGAACATCCTCAGGAACTTCATCGCTATTAGCCGCAATTGCTGTCACTACAAACTCACCATCGGGAGTACCGATAATCAAAGCCTCATAATTGTCCTGTTGCACCTGTGCATTGGCAGGTACCATGCAAGTAAAACCAGTTACACGGCTTGTATATACCACTAGCTCCTGAGCACTTGCCTGAGCCACAGCAATCATCGCCACAAAGGCCACAAAAGCACTTGCTAAAATTCTTTTCATAATTCTACTAAATTTTGCATTTATTATTTTGTTTAATTCTCTAGGTTTAATCATATATACTTTATTATTAAACGAAAATAATGCTCGTTTATTTTTTACACCTTAGTATTTTTTCTTCTCGCAGGTTTTGACTACCTTTGCACTCGCTAATAATAAACCTCTAGAATATGAACAATCTTATACTACAAGAAGGCAAGCCCGTGGCACTGTGCAGTGACCATGCCGGCTGGGCCACCAAACAGGCCGTAATGGCATACCTTGATGAACAAGGCATAGAATATAAAGACTTCGGAACCTATAACGAAGACAGTTGCGACTATCCCGACTTTGCCCACCCATGTGCGCTGGCAGTGGAAAGCGGCGAGTGCTATCCCGGCATCGCTGTGTGCGGCAGCGGCGAGGGCATAAACATTACTCTCAACAAGCACCAGGGCATACGCTCGGCACTGTGCTGGATACCAGAGATTGCCCGACTGGCACGCATGCACAACAATGCCAACGTGCTAGCCATGCCAGGCCGATTTGTAAGCAATGAGGAGGCTATCGAGATGGTGAAGACGTTCCTGGGCACACCCTTTGAGGGCGGACGCCACCAGAACCGCATCGACAAGATTCCGGTGAAGTAAATGCCGGCAAAATAAAAAGATTAGGCACCGAAGAATTGCAGACTTTCTTCGGTGCCTATTATTTTTCATTAGTGTCCGGTAAAAAAAGAAAATATTTTTTATTATGTTTTTATTGCTTCGCATAGAAAATGGCTTGCTCGGCAAGCAAAATATAATTACCTGATAGATAGAATATTTTTATTTTGTGGACTGAGTCCACCATTTTAAGGGAGGTTCGCTAGTCGCGGCACGGGCTTTGCCCACTTACCGCGGCTCACTCCCTTGAGCACGGTTCTTGGCGCGAGCCATAAACTTAAAGAAAATCTTTTCTTTTTTCCTACACAACCAAGCCCCCCCTTCTGACAATGGAATATATATGACGGTGTTTGAGGATGTTGTGACTAATGTTGTGACTTTTAGCGGGCACTAATAATTATTTTTTCATTCCCCTTGCTGCGAATCATCGTCTTGCTCTGGCAATGGTGGAGGCAGTTGCGTGGGCAGGGGTGGCACTGCAGGAGGGGTAGCAGGCGGTGTCATGGGATAAACTGGCACAGGAGGCGGTGCCATGGGCGGCATTGCCATGGGTGTGGCAACTGCGGGCATCTTGGGGGTGCGAAGCACGGAGATGCGCCAGTTGACAAGTGCAAACACTGCGATCGAGTAAACGATACAAAGCAGGAAGGTAAACAAAAACACCACGTCGCCCAGGTTTTCACCCACCATGAGAAGCGAGTCGTAGATGCCATGCATGGTGATGGGGACAGCAAGTGCCAACACATAATTCATCACGCGACGCCTAGGGGAGCCAAACCATGCCATTGCAAAGAAATACCCCATTGCCAGCGCGTCGCTGAAATGCCCTGGCACTGCGAGGAATGCACGAGCAATACCCATGCCCAAAATCTCGCCCAGGTCTTCACCGCCGGCGAGATACATGATGTTTTCTACACCAGCAAATCCAAGTCCCACGCACGAGGCATAAACGATGCCGTCAAACGGCTCGTCGAAGGACTTCATCCTGAACACCAGGAGAAACAGCATTGTGAACTTGGCAATTTCCTCGGGTATAGCTGCTCCTATAAACGCATCGTAGAACCCTGCGAACACAGTCCCGGGTTCGACCTCGGGCAAGAAAAAAGTCATGATCAGGGTCAACGGAATCGACAGTGTTCCAAAGAACAGACCAAGCAGCAAGTTGCCTATGGGTTCGGGTTGTATCCGGTCTCGATAGTAAATATAGAGCATCAGCAAAAAAGCGGGAGTAAGCGCGATGCCCAAAACTAGTAGAACTATGAACATAGAGTTGTTGTGTAATTATGTTTGTTACCTGCCTATGCAGTGGTAGGTAAATCCATGAGCCTTGAGCTCTTCGGCATCAAGAATGTTGCGTCCGTCGAGAATGAGCTTCTCGTTCATGGTTCGCTCCAGCACGTCGAGGCTGGGCATGCGGAACTCTTTCCACTCGGTCACCAGCATGATAGCATGTGCTCCTGCCGAAGCCTCATACATGTCGCGGCAGTAGGTCACCGCATCGCCAAGTCGCCTGCGGCACTCGTCCATGGCTACGGGGTCATAGACGCGCACTGTAGCGCCAGCTTTGATAATGAGGTCGATGAGCACAAGTGCAGGAGCCTCGCGCATGTCGTCGGTCTCGGGTTTGAATGCCAGTCCCCACAGCGCGATTGTCTTGCCTTGCAGGTTGTCGCCAAGGTGGGCAGTGAGTTTGTTGAATAGTATTGACTTTTGGGCATCGTTTACCTCTTCCACAGCCTTGAGCACACGCATGCTGTAGCCAAGGTCGTCGGCGGTCTTGATGAGAGCCTTCACATCCTTGGGAAAGCAGCTGCCGCCGTAGCCGCAGCCGGCATATAGGAATTTCTTTCCGATGCGGGTGTCGCTGCCTATTCCCTTGCGCACCATGTTCACGTCGGCGCCCACGAGTTCGCACAGGTTGGCGATGTCGTTCATGAAACTGATGCGGGTGGCAAGCATAGAGTTTGCTGCATATTTGATCATCTCGGCACTTGGGATGTCGGTGAAGATGAGGCGGTCGCTCACTATCATGAACGGCTTGTATAGTCGTGCCATGAGTGCTCGTGCACGCTCGCTCTCCACGCCCACAACCACTCGGTCGGGACTCATGAAGTCCTTGACGGCCGCTCCTTCCTTGAGAAACTCCGGGTTGCTAGCCACGTCAAACTCTACATTCATGCAGCGCTTGTCGAGTTCTTCCTGGATTGTTGCCTTAATCTTGGCCGCAGTACCCACGGGCACAGTGCTCTTGGTGACGATGACGGTGTATTTGTTGAGGTTTTGGCCTATAGTGCGCGCCACGGCGAGCACATATTTGAGGTCGGCGCTGCCGTCTTCGTCGGGCGGTGTGCCCACGGCGGTAAACACGATATCGACATTGTCGAGCACCTCGGCCAGGCTAGTGGTGAAGTGCAGACGTCCGCAGCGAGAGTTCTTGTGGACAAGAGTCTCGAGTCCAGGCTCGTAGATAGGAATGACACCCTGCTTGAGACGTTCGATCTTGCTGGCATCAACATCGACACATGTCACATCGATGCCCATCTCGCTGAAGCAAGTGCCGCTCACGAGACCCACATAGCCGGTTCCAACTATTGCGATGTTCATTTCTTACCTGTTACTTTTTTGGCAAGACGCTTGATCTTTCCTTCATCCTCTTCTTCGTCATCGCCATAACCGTAACTGCCATAGCCATAGCCGTAGTTTCCGTAGCCATAGCCATAGCCGTAACCATAACCATAAGAACCATAGCCATAGTTCTTCTTGTCGAGCTTGACGTCGTTGATGAGAATTGAGAGGTTCTTAATCTTGTTGTCAAGATGCAATTTCTCAAGATCGTTGAGGTATCGCTTGTCAACCTTGCCAGCTCTAATGACATAGATGGTCATATCTACATGGCGGTTTACCAGACCAGCATCGGCAATAACGTTGAACGGAACAGTGTCAAGAATAACATAGTCATATTTCTTCTTGAGTTCGTCAATCATGTGTGCAAAGCGGTCAGAGAGGAGCAAGTGTGTGGGGTTAGGGGGAATAGCACCGATGCTCACAACGTCCAAATTGTCATGGAACTTGCTCTTACAGATGATCTCGTTAATGTCTGACTCCATACCTGAGAGATAAGAGCTAACGCCCTTGCCATTGTTATCGACACCAACATATTCGCTGAAACGTCCCTTGCGCAGGTCAAGGTCAACAGCAACAACCTTCTTGCCAGAGAAAGCATAACTCAATGCAAGATTGACTGCTACGAAACTCTTACCCTCGCCAGGCATTGTAGATGTGAATTGGATTACCGAACCTTCATTATCAGTTGGTTTGACAATATAATCAAGATTAGCCCTGACGATGTGTAAAGCTTCGCTGATGCGGTCATGGCTGTCCTCTTTAACGACAATCTGCTTGTCGGCTTGTTTCTTGCTCTTGCAAGGCACTTCTCCGACGATGGGAACATCAATTGAGTCTTCAACATCGTGACGACTGTGGATATTGGTGTCGAGCGAGAATATCCAGAATATCACATAAAGAATAGCTGCGGGCAAAAGGAGACCGACGAGAAGACCTGCGAGCATAATGCGTGAAGGAATTGGAGCGATGGGAGCACTTCCATTTGCACGCTCGATAACCTTTGCGTTAGGCTCGGTGATGGCGAGTTGCAGAGCGTTCTCTTCGCGCTTGTTGAGCAAGTACATGTAGAGTTGCTCCTTGATTTTCTGCTGGCGAGTCACCTCGGTGATTGCCTTCTCCTGCGACGGAACTGCCACGATGCCGCCGCGTGCCATGCCTTCCTGTGCGCGTGCTTGTGTTTGCTGCATGTGCAATGAGTTGATGTAGTTGTTGAGACCTCGCATGATGTTTTGACGCTGTGTTGTCAATGTGCGAGTCAACTCAATCATCACGGGGTTTTCTTCGCTAGAAGTTGCAGCAATCTTTTGGTATCGGAGCATCGACTCGTTGTACTGGGAAATCTGGCTCTCGATACCAGTGTTGGCAATACCTGTGTTACTGGGGATGAGTTCATTGCCCGACATGCGTGACAGGTAGTCCTGGATATAACCTGCCAGGCTAACTTGCATGTCAATGCTAGCGGCATTGTCGGCATACTGGCGGCCTGTGCTTGCATCGGCAAAGATTGCCGAGTTGGCTGCACTGGTTTTGAGGACTGCTACTTGATTATCGACACCGCTAAGGTCTTGTGACAGAGCTTCTACGCGATCGGCGATAAATGCCTCTGTACTACGTGCAACGATGTTTTTATCATTTATACCCTCTTGGTTGTAAGTCGCGATGATTGCATTGAGAATGTCGGCACATTCATCCGAGTTGTCCCATTTGAGTGATAAGTTCATTGCATCACTTATCTTATCGGCTTGCTCGGCTGCGAAGTTTCCTTTGATGCGTTTAGCCAGCGCGCGGGGAACATAGACGCGAGCTATAACTTTGTAATCGATATAGTTGTCGGCAAAGTTCTTATTCTTGGTGATTGCTATAGGGCCATATTTTGTGTTGACCTTGTTGCCAAAGTGCGCTTTTACCCAGGGTCCGTTGTTGTCGACTTGGAACTCAAAGTCGTTGGTTGTCTTGGGGACAACGGTAATCGTGAATGATTCAGTTACTTCCTTGAGAGGAGTGACTTGAACAGGTGTGTTGTGATAGATGTTGACATCGCGCAGGAACACGTGACCATAGTACTGCACGTTGTTGCCTAATGACATAACTACCTTCTCAAACAAGTCGGTTGACTTCATTTTGTAGATCTCATTGGGGATGAAATTATTTCCCGATATGAGTCCAAGGTCACTGAATGCCTGCGACTGCGTGCCTTGGTTGCTGTCCTTGGTCTTGAGCATAATCAATGCACGAGACTCGTAGGTGAATGTTTGAGTTTTGCTGTAGAGGTAAGACAAACACCCGCAAAGGATTAGTGAGAGCAAGAACCAGTACCAGTTGCGTAGGCATGCCATCAAGTAGGCACGAATGGGAATAGTCGTTGTTAATGACTGATTTTTTTTAACCGCGCCTTCGTTAGCGGTATTAATATCATTTATAGCCTGTTGCATTATTTTAGTTGTTTAAATTTTGCAATTTGTTTTTTTTACATTATTATCCAATGTGCAAAGTTACTATTTTTTTGTGAAAAACTTGTTTTTTGGACATAATTTATTTATTTAGTCGCAGATATTTTTGCAAATTGCGGTTATGACATGGCTATATATACTCAACTTTAGCATGTAAAATCTTTTGAGTTTCACCGATTTGTTCCGATTAGCGTCCTGCTGGACGCATCCATTTACAGACGCTATACCCCCACCGCCACTACGTCGGTAGAGGTTCGGCAATCGCGGCACGGGCCGCTGCTCACTCTGCCGAGCTCGCTACGCTCGGTTATCAACTCAATTTTAGCATATGGAACCATCTGAATTTCACCTATTTGCTCCGATTAGCGTCCTACTGGACGCATCTGCTTGTTGATACTATACCCCCACCGCCACTACGTTGGGCGGTGGGGGTTATTCAGGTATTGTCCTGCCGGACAACAAATTAGCAGCAATTGCTATAAAAGCTAAAGTTGAGTTATCAATAGTCGCACAAAGTGCGACCACGCTCCTTTGGCGCGTTGAATACTTTATTCATATGCAA
>NZ_JAZLLZ010000094.1:0-5649 GCF_045598405.1 Sodaliphilus sp. | reverse complement strand
CCCGTGCCGCGACCAGCGAACCTCCCTTAAAATGGAGGACTCTGTCCTCAAAATGATAATACACTAGCTATGAGGTAATTCCATTTTGCTTGCAGAGCAAGCTATTTTCTAAACATAAAAATCATAATAAAAGTATTTTCTTTTTTTTACCGGACAACAATATTTTAGAAACTATAATAGGGAGCCGCTATCGACTCCCTATTATTTTGGTTACTCGGTTAAGTTCCTAAGCTCTTAAACTCTTAAACTCTTAAACTCTTAAACCTTTAAACTTTTAAACCTTTACGAGTGGTAATCCAGTTGCGGGCGTTGACGAAGGCTTCGATCCAGGGGGTTACTTCGTCTTGCTTGTGGCTCTGGGGATACCATGCGCACTGCCATGGGAAGATGGCGCGCTCTAGGTGGGGCATCATTGCCAGGTGACGGCCGTCGGCGCTTGCGATGCCGGCGATGCCACGAGGCGAACCGTTGGGATTGCCGGGATAGCTCTTGTAGCTGTATTGTGCCACGATGTTATACTTGTCGGCACCCTCGGGCAGGTTGAACTTACCCTCGCCGTGAGCCACCCAGATGCCCAGGCGGCTACCGCTCAGCGACTTGAACATCACAGAGTTGTTCTCGGGAATTGTCAGGTTCACGAATGCACTCTCAAACTTGTGCGAGTTGTTGTGGTCCATGTGGGGCTTGCTGCTGTACTCGGGGTTGAGCAGATTGAGTTCAATCATCACCTGGCAACCGTTGCATATACCCAGGCTCAACGTGTCCTCACGGGCATAGAAACGCTCCAGTGCCTTCTTGGCATTCTCGTTCCACACGAAACCGCTTGCCCAGCCCTTGGCGCTGCCCAGCACATCGCTGTTAGAGAATCCGCCGCAGAACACTATCATGTTCACGTCGTCAAGTGTCTCACGGCCGCTCATTAGGTCGGTCATGTGCACGTCCTTCACGTCGAAGCCTGCATAGTAGAGTGAGTAAGCCATCTCACGGTCGCCGTTCACGCCTTTCTCGCGTATGATAGCAGCCTTGATGCCTGTGCGCTCGTGTCGGCTGCCAGTGATGCCCAGGTCGGCTGCACGGCCGGTGAAGCCCTTGGGCAGACGCAGGCGCAGAGGTTGCTTCTTGTAGTTCTCGAAGCGGTCCTGTGCCCAGCGGCCACCGCTCTGTGCGCGGTCGAGCAGATAAGACGACTTGTACCACACGTCGCGCAGGTGGTCGATGAAGAACATATATTGCTCACCGTTGTGTTCCACGGTGACGGTGCGTTCGTTGTGAGGTTGGCCCATGTAGATAAACTTCACGCCAGCCTCGGCAAGGATGCGTTCAACGGCCTTTGCCTTGTTGCTTGCAACCTGGATCACGAGAGCGGGATTCTCGGCAAAGAGTACCTTCACGAGGTCGGTGCCCAGTGCGTCGAGGTTGAGTTCGAGGCCGCCGTTCACGTTGGCAAACGTCATCTCGAGCAGGGCTGTGATGAGACCACCTGCCGAGATGTCATGTGCTGCCAGCAGCAGACGCTCAACAACAAGGCGTTGCACGGCATTGAATGCCGATGCCACGAGTGCCGCGCTTGCCACTTGCGGAGCTTGGTCGCCAGTCTGGCCCAGTGCTTGTGCCAGTGCCGAGCCGCCCAGCTGCAGGTCGCTGCCGCTGAAGTCCACGTAGTAGAGGCCGCTCTTCACGTTCTGGAGCACGGGCGAAACTGTCTTTTTCACGTCGCTCACTTCGCCGGCTGCGCTGATGATTACTGTGCCGGGAGCAACTACTTTCTTCTTGCCATATTTCTGTGTCATCGACAAGCTGTCCTTGCCGGTGGGGATGTTGATGCCCAGTGCGCAAGCCATGTCGCTGCAAGCCTTCACTGCGCTATATAGGCGAGCATCCTCGCCCTCGTTGCGGCAGGGCCACATCCAGTTGGCGCTCAACGATACGCTCTTGAGACCGTCCTTGAGGTTGGCGCCCACGATGTTGGTGAGCGACTCTACGATTGAGAGCACCGAGCCCGCTGCGGGGTCGATGAGGGCTGCCTGGGGCGCATGGCCTATCGAGGTCGCGATACCAGCTGTGCCGGTGTAGTCGAGTGCCACCACGCCGCAGTCGCTCAAGGGCAGCTGAATCTCGCCCTGGCACTGCTGACGCGCGATGCGGCCGGTCACCGAGCGGTCAACCTTATTGGTGAGCCAGTCCTTGCATGCCACAGCCTCGAGCTGAAGCACGTCTTCCAGGTACTGGTCGATGAGTCGTTTGTCGGTCTTCACCGCCTTGTGCTTGCGTGGCACGGTCACGTCGGTCATCACCGTCTTGGGCGAACTGCCGAACATGTCCTTCATGCCCAGGTCGATGGGCTTGACGCCATCCTTCTGCTCAAAGACGAAGCGGTCGTCGCCTGTGGTCTCGCCCACGACATACATCGGGGCGCGCTCACGCTCGGCGATGCGTGCAATGTGGTCGATGTCCTTGGGCTCAACCACCATACCCATGCGCTCCTGCGACTCGTTGCCGATGATTTCCTTTGACGACAGCGTGGGGTCGCCCACGGGAAGCTGGCTCATGTCAATTCTACCGCCCGTTTCCTCCACGAGCTCGCTCAATGCATTGAGGTGGCCGCCTGCACCGTGGTCGTGGATCGACACGATGGGGTTCTCCTCGGCTTCGGCAAGGGCGCGTATCACGTTAGAGACACGCTTCTGCATCTCGGGGTTGGCACGCTGCACGGCGTTGAGCTCGATAGAGTTGTCATACTGGCCGGTATTGACGCTCGACACTGCGCCGCCGCCCATACCGATGCGGTAGTTGTCGCCACCCATGAGCACCACCTTCTCGCCAGCCACGGGATGACCCTTGAGGGCATCGCGCTTGCGGGCAAATCCCACGCCGCCGGCTAGCATGATCACTTTGTCGTAGGCATAGGGCACCTTGCCCTCGTTGTTCTCAAAGGTGAGCAACGAACCGCAGATGAGAGGCTGGCCATACTTGTTGCCGAAGTCGCTGGCGCCGTTGCTGGCCTTGATGAGAATCTCCTCGGGGGTCTGGTACAGCCAGGGGCGGGGAGGCATGGTGCACTGTTCCCACTTGCGCTCGGCCTCGGTGCGGGGATATGATGTCATATAGACCGCAGTACCTGCCAGGGGAAGGCTGGCACGTCCGCCGCCCAGCCGGTCGCGTATCTCGCCGCCGCTACCGGTCGCAGCGCCGTTGAAGGGCTCAACGGTGGTGGGGAAGTTGTGGGTCTCGGCCTTGAGCGAAATCACGCTCTCGATGTCCTTGACCTCAAAGTAGTCGGGGCCGTCGGCAGTTGCGGGGGCAAACTGCTCAATGGCAGGACCCTCCACAAATGCCACATTATCTTTATAGGCCGAGATGAGGCCGTTGGGGTTTTCCTGTGATGTCTTCTTGATGAGCTTGAACAGCGACATGGGCTTCTCTTCGCCGTCGATGATGAACGTGCCGTTGAAAATCTTGTGGCGGCAGTGCTCGCTGTTTACCTGTGAGAAACCGAACACCTCGCTGTCGGTGAGGGGACGGCCCAGTTTCTCGGCAAGACCCTTGAGGTAGTCCATCTCCTCGGGGTTGAGCGCAAGGCCTTCCTGCACGTTATACTCCTCGATGTTCTCGATGTAAACGATAGGGTCGGGCTCGTGTGTAATTGTGAACACATCCTCGTCGAGCGTGTGGTACACACGCTGCAGCATGCGGTCGTGCTCGGGCTCCTTGCCGCGGGCAACGGCAAACTCCTCTATACGAGAAATGCCGCTGATACTCATGTTCTGAGTAATCTCAACGGCATTCGTACTCCACGGAGTAATCATTTCACGGCGGGGGCCAACAAACGTGCCAGCCAGAGCCGAAGTTTCTACCAGAGTGCCCTGCAAGAGCCACTCCATCTTACTTGTCTCAGAGGGAGAAAGAGTGTGGTCGCTTTCGACCGCATAAACGGTTTTAGCGCCTTTTTTGAAGAATGTTATCATAAACCTTCGTTAGGAGTTGAAAATTTCTTTTGCAAAGGTACGAATTAATTAACGAAAACGAAAACGAAAACGAAAACTTTTTCATCTCCCACGAAGTCACAGAGCGCACCGAGAGTTTCAACCCTAGTGATTTTCCCTGTCGAACAACTGCATGAATATAGAAAAACTAGATAAAAAGAACCGTCCCTGTTATCTAAAATTTATAGCCGGCGCCTATATTGACGCCATGCATCTGTCTCTTTGATGGCAATTCCAGGGGTACATTATCAATTTTTACATTTCGCACCGAACTGTAAACGTCAAGATTGCTCCAGGTATATCCTGCCCAAATTGACCAATCACCGAGTTCTACGACCAGAGAGGTCCTTGAGTGGAAGAAACATGCTGTTGCACCATTATTTTTAGAATACATCACGTTGGGGTCAACATAAATCCCAGACATGTTGGGAACAGCAGTGTACTTTACATTTTTATTTGTGGGAATGGGTAGTGTGACGCCACAGTCTTCCTTGATCCTCAAACGAACCGAACCGTCATTTTTCTGCCATATCACGGGACTTTGCAGTTGCGCGCCGCATTTAAACAAAATTGCATCATGCAAGTCTTCTGTTTCCCACACCATGCCGTCATGAATAAATGATTTAGCGGTATTGCCAAAATCTCCTAAACCACTAAAACTTACACCGATTCCTGCATATTCGATAGGGAAATAATTGATGCCACACTCGATTTCCCAATCTATACTGTTATAAGATGCTACATCGAGTTTTGCCTGCCAGTGTTTTTGTCTTATTGGTTCACTGGCAAAACAAAATAAAGTGGATAGAAAAAGGACAAAAAGTATAGAGGTTCTGTAATCACATTTCATTGCTTTGCGATTGTTTTGGGTTTGACGTGCAAATACAAGTAAAAATCCTCCGTTATTTCAGGATGGGAGCCTTGCAGTAAGTGCAGGTGTCTTTGTCTAAGGTCACCACGTGCTGGCAAAACGAGCAACACGCGTGGGCATCGCCAGGGACCAACTTTTTCTCAAAGGGATTGGGGAACTGGGGCAAGTAGCGCACTTCATCACCAACCTTGAGAAAAGAATAAACCCCACCGTAACCTGTGCTTTTGTGGGTGTGCTTCTTTCCGCGTGTGTCACGAGTCACAATATAGTAAGTGGTCACAACCTTCTTGTGGTTATCGTCGTCGTAGTGTACCTTTGTTTTTTCTCTCTTCTCGATAACAGTACCGATGTAACTGCTCTGCATTTTCTGCTTAACCGTAGGCGCTATTCCGAAAATGAACATAATGAGCGAAATGCAAGGACCATACGTTAAAGCTTCACTCATCTCAATTTTGCTGGAAGACATGGCATAAGCGCAGAAACCCACAATCGGTGCCACCACTACAAAAACCAGCCAAATGTTTCTCCATCTTCTCTGTTTTGCCAGATATTTCTTCATTTCGGGCGAATCAACAATCAGCGAATACCGATTGGAATCTTTAGGTGTCATAGGCAATAATAATTTTAACTTAGTTCAACAATATTAATTAATTGATGATTCCGCTACAAAAAGTAGCATTCAAGTTAGACATTTCTGCTTCATCGAGAGTCAATCCCGAGTCGGCAGGTTAATTTGGGGTGATGCAAGATTTTCCATTTCGGATGGTCAAAGCATCGTATATGAGCTCTTACGAG
>NZ_JAZLLZ010000093.1:0-11702 GCF_045598405.1 Sodaliphilus sp. | reverse complement strand
AAAAAGGGCGCTGCGCTTGAAATTGACTAAAAATCAACTAAAAATTATTCTTTTGTCCTTGTGTTCTTTTGTCAAGAGACCACAGATTAAGCAGAAATAAGGGAATTATATTTCAGATTAAGTCAGATTTTCCCATTGATTTGATGCGGTTGCCCTGCAATAAAACTACCTTTATCCATCTACATACCCTTTCTAATTCTTTTCCTCGCGAACTCACACAAGTAGTCTCTATAGAAAATTCCTAGATGCGCAATCCTAGCCAGCAATGAAATAAATAAAAAGGGAAAAAATGCGGGCGCTTCTCATCCACATTCTGAGGCCCTGGAAACTGCCCGTATAATGAATAACTCGCGCCCACAAGTGATAAGCTGGTATTGGATAAAACTATTTACAACGGTTTTGTGTCGAACGGTAGAGCCCCATATATGTTACTTGCTTCCTCGCACCCCATGCCGTTAACACCATCAGATTGATTGGCTTGCCCCGATGATTCCAAAGTCTTGAAATCAACTATGTGTCGTTTCAGGTCGGCTTTTACACTATCTGTGTCAAGTTCCTCGCGTCTTGCTTTGCTCATTTTACAGAATTCTTCTTCTTGTTCAATTCCTGCAAACCTTCGGCCACACAGATTGGCGGCAATACCTGTTGTGGAACTTCCGCTGAATGGGTCAAGAATCCAATCACCTTTGTCGGTCGATGCAAGGATAATGCGAGTCAGCACTGAAAGGGGTTTTTGCGTAGGGTGTTTGCCACAAGACTTCTCCCAACGGCCAATAGCGGGCAACCGCCACACATCAGTCATCTGCTTATTGTCGTTCAGTTTCTTCATCAGCTCATAATGGTACTTATGAGGTACCTTCTTGCATTTACGAGCCCAAATGATAAATTCGGTTGAATAGGTGAAGAAACGACACGAGATATTGACAGGAGGATTTGTCTTTTGCCACGTTATCACATTCAAAATCTTGTAGTCAAGTTCTGTAAGACAATTTGCTACAGAAAAGATGTTGTGATAGGTTCCTGAAACCCAAATAGAACCATTGTCCTTTAGTTTGTCACGACACAATCCTAACCACTCCATGTTAAATTTATGCAATTCCTCGGGAGTCTTACCCTTGTCCCAATCGCCTTTATTCACACACACCACCTTACCACTCTGTAGGCTAATGCCACCATTAGAGAGAAAATAAGGAGGGTCGGCAAATATCATGTCGAACTTGAAGCTAAAATCTTTTAGCAAGTGAAACGTATCTCCCTGAGCAAGAAGGAAATCGTTGTTGTTTGATTTGTAAAATGTTTCTATCATTATGTTAACTTAGAGCAATCCTTCCTGTTTGATGATATCAACAAAATCTACGATGTCGGTTAAATTATATACTTTAGGCACGATTGAGTAAGCCTCTTCAATTTTATTCTTAGCCTTACTCCATCCAATTCCATCGGTAATCCAAACAAACTCAAATCCGGGCACTTTATTAATTTTGGGCGCAAGTTCAGAATAAGCTCTTGCTACCTCATTAGGTTTAGAACCGCCATCACTATAAAAATTAACTTCTAGCAGATAAGTCTTAACTCTTGTCTTGATTACGAAATCGAAACGTTTCTTGTCTGTGCCTAATGCTTTGGTAATTTCTGGCCATTCGGAAGAATAAACCTCAGAACGGCAATACACATCATGTTTTTCAAGAATTTCTCTCACCTTATTTTCCATAATGTGACCACTTCGGTTCTTACGAGCATTGCTATCAAGTCCTGTTTCTATTCCGAATACATAATCTACTAAATCCTTTATTTTGCTATTAACTAAAAGGTCAGACAAACCTGTCTCATTAAGAAATGAAACAACAGAATCTACACTTGTGTAGTAATCATCCATGTTGACGATACTACCTAAGCTTGTCACAACAGCTTTACGCTTCTTCTTTCCCTTTTTAGTGCGTTTTCGTCTCACAGCAATGAGGATGTCTAACACTTGGAACGCAGACTTATCGCGTTTCCAAATAGTTTCAACAGCTTTGTGCAAATCAACAGCACCAATTAAGCTGTTAAGCATACAGAGACTTAGTTTTATATCCTCGACATTTTCTTCAATTTTTGTAAAATCACAGAAGAAATCAAGTGTCTGGTTTGTCTCTTGTAGTTGAGACATGAATTTATTGAAGTCTTTAACCATATTCCTTTATTTGTTGAGATTGAAAGAATTTATTTTAAGGTGGTCGAAATCGACCCCGTTTAGTTCTACTATGCGAGTATTCAGCCGTGATACAGTTCTTGAAACCTCCTTTAATTTGAAATAGGATGGCTTCAGAGCTCTGCATATAGATTGCGGAACCTGTTGATAGTTATAGATACCGAGTTCTTTTAATTTTCCCATACAATCACTTTATTTAATCTGATTTTCTGTATTCTATTTCATCTTCAGCAACGAACATTGGTTCTAACTGAAAGTTCTCAACGTAAACATTTGCTTTAGTTTCCTTGTAATTGTGTACGAGAATCTCTGTTAACTTCCCTCGCTTAGAAGCATTAGCATTAATAAATCTTGATGCCCAAACTCGTTCAATTTGATATGCTTTATATAACACATCAAAGAAGCTGTCTGCCTCATTCTTGCCTTTGCAATCCGAATTGCTGAGCATAAAACGGAAGCCAGCTTCGTGGATGCGGTCGCAGTATTCCTTCAAGCGTATCTGAGCATCGTCGTTGAAGGCTTCTTTGGTGTAGTCGTTGAAGCTGGAAGTGTCGCTCAAAGGACGGTAGGGTGGATCAAAATAGAAGAGCGTGTTGCCTTCGGCATGTTGGAATGTCTCTTCAAAATCGCCTGTCATTATTTCCACTCGTTGCAGCAGTTCGCTATCCTTGCGGATGGTCATCGGGTCGCAAATCTGCGGATTGGAGTATTTGCCGAAAGGAACATTGAAGAGTCCTTTTTTGTTTACACGATAAAGTCCATTGAAGCACGTGCGATTGAGGAAGAAGAACTTGGTGGTATTCTCAATCGGGTCCAGATTCTTCTCATTGTAGCGGTCACGAGCGGTGAGGAAGAACTCCTTGCGTGCCTCTTCTGTTTGAAGGGTGTTGTAGGCATCCTGAATTTCCTGAAGGGATACAATCAGTTCCTCGGGATTGTCCCTAACGATACGGTAGCAGGTTGTTAAATCTGCGTTTATATCATTGATTACTGCGTGCTTTATGTTGGGGTATCGCTGCAACATGTAGAAGAGCATCGCACCACCGCCTACGAAGGGCTCGATATAGGTGGCGTTCTCCCAATTACCAAAGTCAGCTGGTAGCTGTGCATCCAGTTGTTCGATGAGTTGCGTCTTACCGCCTACCCACTTGATAAAAGGTTTTGCTTTTGCCATGATTGTTCAACTTTTAAAATTATATTGGTGTAGAGTTATGGGATTCTTTTTGCTTTATCTTTTCCAGAGTTGCAACAGCTTGTGGGCGCTGACTAGTGCTCCGATTGTGGCTGTGGCGATGGAGGGGATGAGATAACCGTTTTCGGCAGTGATTGTCACAATAAGGGTTACAATTACCGCCCATGCTAGCGACAGCATGCAGTTGAGTGACAACCGCAGGCGGTAATGGGTGAAATAGACCACTGCGATGATGAGCGTGTACACTATGTACCACACCGAGAAAGCCCATCCTAGTCCCACGAGTCCCCACCACTGGTAGAAGATGATATTGAGCCCGAGCCCTGTGACGGCGCTCAGCGTCTCGGTGATGAGGTATATCTTTCCCGATCCCTTGGCGAGGATGACAAATGCCATGCTCCACGACACTGCGCGGAAGATGATACCCATCATTCCCCATGAGATAAACGGGAGGATGGGGGCGAAGTCGCTGCTGTAAAGGATGCTGACAATGGGGCCGCGCAACAGTATGAATGCGGCTATCACGGGCACCATTACGAGCAGGGCGATGTTGATTTCTTGTGATACAAACACTCTCAATTTCATGCGGCTGGCTGCCACTCGTGCCAAGCGTGGGTAATACTCCATGCCCAGGGCAGTGAGTATGAGCCCCGTGTATTTATTAATTAATGTGTATCCTGCTTGATACAGTCCCACTTCGCCTGTGCCCGCACGGTTATTGAGCCAGGCGTTGAAAATATAGGTGGCAAGGATGGTCACAAAGTTGCCGATGGTCATGAAAACCCCTAGGCGCACAAAGTCGCGTCCCATGGTGAATGTCTCGCTGCGAGAGACCTTGACGGCGGGATATTCCTTATTGCGCAGCACGATGGCAAAGAACGCATTGGCCACGGCATAGGCGATAATCGACGGCAGCACACTATCCTCGCGCAGGTAGTAGAACAGCGGGATTGACACGAGCAGACCGCTCACAGTTCCCAGCACGGTGATGCGGGCAAGTTTCTTGAGTTGGGCTAGCCCCTGGAACACAGCTTGCTCGCCGTTGGTGATAGCCATGAGCAGGACAGCAATGCTGAGAGCCACGAATCCCCAGATGTGGTCTTGCGTGCCGAAGGTGATTTCGCTCAACAGCGGTGCAAGTGCCAGCGTGAGCGTTGCTCCTGCTAGTCCCAGCCACAGAGACCACTTGCGCACCACGGCGATGATGCGTGCTATGAGCGATGAGTCACGTGCATCGGCAGCCTGCGAGATGTCGCGCACACTGCTGCTGCGTATTCCCAGGTTGGTGGCAATGTTGATCATCTCGAGGGCGTTGTTGAACAGTCCGAAGAGTCCCACGCCCACGGTGCCTAGCCACATGGCGACAAGCTTGGTGCGGATGATGGAGCAGATGATACCCATCATCTGGACACCGCCAAAGATGCCCATTGCCTTCATAACCATGCGTGATATGCCGCCTTGCTTAGCCATTGTGGTGGTTTAGAGTTTTATTGTGAATACGTTATAAGTGATGCCACGTCCGCCCATGCGTGCCTTTTGCTGGGCAAGCCCTTCATTGAGATACTTGCCGTGGTCCTCGCAGGAGATGCCGAAGTCGAAGTATCGGAACCCCTCGTCGGCAGCCTGCTTGATAAGGGTGTCGAAAATAAGCGCTAAGGCTTTGTGCTCACGCCCTGCGAGCGACGATGCAATGTACTGCGCATGCGCAACTGGACCAGAGTAGAACATGAGCACGCCTGCAATGACCTCACCATGGAGTGAGGCTGTGTAGAGCTTGATGTTCTCGGGAAAACGTGACTGCAGCAGTCGCATCTCGTCCACGGTGTGCACTGGCTTGGTGTCGTGACGCGAGTCGAGTACATCTTGCAGCACCTGCCAGTAGGCGTCGAGGTCGTTGCTCTCACTCACCACAATGCCTGCACGCTGTGCTTTGTTGACAGCACTGCGGTTGCCGCGGTCGAAGCGTATGGGTGCATCCAGGTCGATAGTGGTGGAGATGGTGCACTCGCTGAGCACGGCTCCGTGGCGGAAAAGTGCATACAGGTCGTCCTCGGCGGGATAGCTGTGGAAGATGTGTGGCACGGGTTTGTAGATGAGTTCGCTCACTCCGTCGCCTTGGAGGAATGCCATGGCCTTCTCCATCACCTGCATCATGGTGACAGCATCGCAGCGGTCAGTCATGAGCCAGCTGCCATAGGTGAGTCCCTGGTGTGAGAACACCTTGTCGCCCACACGGTTGGCGGGCAACAAGGCGATAATCTTGCCTGCGTCCATTGCCACTAGCGAGTAGTCGCTGAAGCGGTCGCTGTGGTAGTCCATGAAGCCTCGATGATGCATGAACGAGGCGTTGCGGGTCATCCCCACAACCTCGTCCCATGCTTGCTGCATGCTGCTGTCATATCGTTTGATTTCAATCATTTGCTCTGAATCTTGACTGATGACTTCAGTCCGTTTTTCTTATCCTTGACGGTGAGCGTCATCATGCCGGCTTGCTTGGTTGATTGCACTGCCACTGCGAGCTGGCCGTGGAATAGTTTCATAGTGGGTTGCGTGAACACCTCTACCGAAGTGGCGTCGCCGTTGCACACTGCCTTGAACGTGCCGTTGCCCTTGACGTCGAATGTGAGTTGGTCGTCGGCATCGGGGCATAAGGTTCCGTTCTTGTCGACAAGGCTCACGGTTACAAAAGCAAGGTCGTTGCCGTCGGCATCAATCACGGTGCGTTCAGGCGACAGTACTAGGCGCGCAGGCTTGCCGGCAGTCTTGATGGCTTGCTCGCCAGCCTTGTTGCCGTTGTCGTCATAGACCACAACCTTGATTTCGCCCGGTTCATATTTGACCTCACGCCAGCGCAGGCGGTAACGGTCGAGTCGGCTCTTGCTGTCCTTGGTGATGCGTCCCTGGCTCTTGCCGTTGACAAAGAGCTCGGCGGTGGGGTAGTCGGTGTAACAGTAAACTGGTGTGACCTGTCCCTCTCGTCCGGGCCAAGTCCAGTGAGGCAGCAGGTGTATGGTGTGGTCCTGCTTGTTCCAGTGGCTACGGTAGAGGTAGTAACGGTCTTTGGGCAGGCCTGCGAGGTCGAGAATGCCGAAGTAGCTGCTGCGGCTGGGCCAGAACTTGTCGTAAGGCGTGGGCTCGCCCAGATAGTCATATCCGGTCCACACAAACTCGCCGATGGTCCAGTCAAAGTCCTCCTGCATGTGCCAGTCGTCGTCGGGCAGATTGCTCCACCAACATGCCTCGGTGTCATATCCTGAGCATTGACCGTCGTCCCATTCCTTGTTGTTGAGAGGTTCGTCAGGGAACTTATACACGCCGCGGCTGCTCACTGTCGAAGCCGTCTCGCTGCCCAGAATGACCCCTTGGCGCAGTCGGCCTACGGTAGATTCATAACTGCCCAGGTTATAGTTGTAGCCAGGCACGTCGGCCACGATAGAGAACCCGCTGTCCATAGCACCGCCTATCCAGTTGGTGCCGCAGGTGACGGGTCGGGTGGGGTCGAGCGTGTGGAAGAGGTCGATGAGTTTCTTGTAACGCTCAGCACCCTCGGTCTTGGCCTGCTCGGGAATCTCGTTGCCCGCGCTCCACATCACAATGCTAGGATGGTTGCGGTGGTTGAGCACCAGGTTGGTGACATCCTTGTCCCACCACTGGTCCCACACGAGATTGTAGCCGTTTTTCACCTTGGAGTCTCGCCAAGAGTCGAAACTCTCGGCCATGACCATGAGTCCCAGGCTGTCGCACATCTCCATCTGTATCGACGATGGCATGTTGTGTGAGGTGCGAATGGCATCGGCACCCATTTCCTTGAGTGCGACGAGTTGGCGCACGATGGCAGCCTTGTTGACGGCAGCGCCCAGCATGCCGAGGTCATGGTGCAGGCACACTCCCTTGAACTTGCGTGTGACACCATTGAGCTGGAAACCATGCTCACGGCTCACTGCAACGGTGCGTATGCCGAACTTCACCTCCTGGCGGTCGAGCACATTGCCATCGCTAGCGAGAGTGAAGATAGCTTTGTATAGGTTGGGCGACTCTGGCGACCACAGGCGGGCGTTGTCCACGGTGATGATGTCGTGGAATGCACCAGTGCCGTCGGCAAGCGAGGTGCTGGTTGCCACGGTGTTGCCGCTTGCGTCAACGATGTTCACTGCCAGTGTGCACTGCAAGTCGCGGTTAGCCACTGTGAGACGGTGCTTGACGTCGATTGTTGCCTTTCTTGCGTTGATGCCTGCTGTTGTGACAAACGCTCCCCATGAGTCGAGGGCAATGTCGCTGTGGGTGCAGTGCAGCGTCACGGGGCGGTAGATGCCTGCGCCGGGATACCATCGACTGCTTTCCTCCATGTTGTCGAGTTTTACTTCAAGCAGGTTCTCGCCACCGTTGAGATAGGGGGTAGCGTCCACGCGGAAAGCATTGTAGCCATAGGGCCATTGCCCTGCCAGCTTGCCGTTGACATAGACGTGGGCATCGGCCATGGCACCGTCAAAGATGAGTTCGGCACGCTTATAACCGGCAGGAACGGTAAACGTGCGCTTGTATGTTCCCTTGCCTATCCAGGGCAGGGAACCAGAGCGTCCGGTATGCTCGGTCGCGCTCTTTTCGCCATTCTCGTGTATCTGCACAATCTGGATGTCCCATTTCTTGTCGAAGGGGCCGCTGATGGCCCAGTCGTGGGGCACGTTGACAGTAGTCCACGACTTGTCGTCGCGAGAGAATTGCCATCCCTCGTTCAGACTCACGTCGTGAGCCGCTGCACTGAGGGCAAGAAGGGCAGAGAGTGGTAATGTCAGTTTTTTCATGTTTTATATTTTTTCTATATAAAATCTAGGAAATCTAGAAATTCTAGAAAATCTAGTTTTAATATCCAAAAATATCTTCGAGTGTGATGCGGCGCACGGGAGCAATCTTGCCCAGCGACTTCATGTCTAGTTCCTTCTCGTCGCCCAGTATGAGGTAACGGTAGGGCTTGCGAGCCATTGTGGCCTGCTCAAAGTTGACGAGGTCGTTGAGTGTGAGGCCCTGCAGGTCTTCATAAACCTTCTGGTAGATGTCGTAGTCCAGTCCGCGGCGCTGTGCGTTGATATATGTGTTGAGCACGCCCATCTTGGTCACGCGGCGGCTAGCGAGTTGCTTGAGGAGTGATTCCTTTGCCAGATTGAAAGCCTTTTCGCTCTGTGGCAAAGTGTCGATGATGCACTTGAACTGGTTGATGCAGTCCATCATCTTGTCGTTTTGAGTGATGACATAGGTGGTGGCATACTCGCTACGTCCTCTAACACTAGGTTGCGAGTACATTGCCGATGCGTGATAGGCAAGACCGCGGGCCTCACGCAGTTCCTGGAACACGATGGTGTTCATGCCTGCGCCGAAGTACTCGTTGAAGAGCTCGATAGTGGCGGCATTCTCGGGTTTCCAGCGGCGAGCCAGGTTGCAGTATTGCGTCATGTAGATGTTCTTTGCATCGTAAGGCGCGAGCCACACCTCGGTGATGGGCGTGTCTTGCGCTATGTAGGGACGGTTGTGCAGTCTCTCGCGCACTTTTCCGCTGGTGTTGTGGTTTGCTGCCAGGCATGACTGCAGGTCGTTGAGAGCCATGGGGCCATAGTAAAGAACGGTGTGCGGCTGTGCGTTGAGGTTCTTGAGCAGGTCGAGCAGTTGCTCGGGCTTGATGTCGCGCAGTTGCTGCTCGGTGAGGATGTCGGTGTAAACATTGCGTGGTCCGTAGATGCCGTATGTGCGCAGGTGAGCCGAGCATTGTTCCTGGTTGGTCTTGGCATCGGCGCGCATCTTCATCACCATGTCCACGAGACTGCTGTAGGCCTCGTTGTCGGCCTTGGCGTTGTGCATGAGGTCCTCAATGAGTTTGAGGGCGGCAGGCATGTTTTTGTTCAGGCCGTAGATGTTGACATAGATGTTTTCCTCGGTGATTTTGAGTTCGTAGTCGCAAGCCAGCGAGTAGAGCGCTTTCTTGAAGTCCTCGGCGCTCATCTTATTAGTGCCTAGGAAGTCGAGGTAGTCAATCGCGATGTCGTAGCGCTTGTCGGCACTATAACCGAAGGGGAATTGATAGGTGAGAGAGAACAGGTCGTTGTCGGTGTTTTGCTTGTAGAGTAGGGGCTGCTTGCCGTCAACCTTGGTAAGATCCTTGTTGAAGTCGACAAACTGGGGCTGTATGGGCTCGGGTTTGCTGGCAATCACGTCGGCAACAAACTGGCTCTGGAAGTCGCGGTTGCTGGGAATGGGCGTGATGGCGGGTTTGTCAATCTTCTTGGCGATGGTGTCCTCGCCTTGCACCTTATTGACGCACACGAAGTTGTTGTCCTTGATGTGGTGTCGAGCGAAGTCCACGATTTGCTTCTTGGTCATGCCTTCCATGCGAGAGAGCTTGCTAGTGACGTCGTCCCACTTCTTGCCGTTGATGAAGGCGTCAACCATCATGTTGGTGCGTGAGCGGTTGTCGTCGAGGCTGTTGAGGAATTGCAGTTTCTTGTTGTTGACAACGGCGGCGAGCAGATTGTCGTCGAAATCACCGCTGCGCAGCTTAGCAATCTCGCCAAGCACAAGAGTGCGCACGTCTTGCAGCGACTGCCCGTCATTGGGCTCGGCCATTACGACGAGGCTCGAGTAGTCATTGAGCGCATCGGGGAATGCTGTTGCCGACTGCACTTTCATCGTCTGGTTGAGGTTGAGGTCAAAGATGCCTGCGGTGCCGTTGGCAAGCATGTCGGCAATCACCTCAACGGTGTCGCATTGAAGTGAGTTGCCGCGACCGAAACGCCATGCCATCACAGCAAATTCAGCTTCCTGACCGGTGACAGTGGTGTCGCTGGGAGCAGCGATGGGTTTGAGGGCAGGATACTCGGGACGGCTGCAGGTGGGGTTTGCTTTCCATGAACCGAAGTACTTGTCTATGATGGGCATCACCTTGTCGGGATCCATGTCGCCGGCGAGGCATATCGCCACATTGTTGGGGCAGTAGTAGTTGTTGTAATAATTCTTGATGTTGGTGATTGAGGGGTTCTTGAGGTGCTCTTGTGTGCCGATTGTGGTCTGCGTTCCGTAGGGGTGCCCGGGGAACAACTTGGCATAGAGGGCGTCATACATTTTCCACTGGTCTTTAGCCAGACCGATGTTGTATTCCTCATAGACGGCTTCGAGTTCGGTGTGGAAACCGCGTATCACCATATTCATGAAACGGTCGCTCTGTATGCGCGCCCAGTTCTCGACCTCGTTGGCAGGAATATCCTCGGTGTAGCATGTGACGTCGTTGCTGGTATATGCGTTAGATCCTTGACCGCCGATGGCAGCCATGAGCTTGTCATACTCGTTGGGAATGTTGTATTGTGCTGCCAGTTGCGACACGCTGTCAATCTCGTGGTAGAGTCGTGTGCGTGTGGCGGGGTCGGTGACCTTGCGGTATTGCTCATAGCGTGCCTCGATGTCGTTGAGCAGAGGTTCCTCCTTGCTGAAGTCGGTGGTGCCAAACTGGCGTGTTCCCTTGAACATGAGGTGCTCGAGGTAGTGAGCCAGTCCGGTAGTCTCGGCCGGGTCGTTGCGTGAGCCGGTGCCCACTGCGATGAGCGATGAAATGCGTGGTCTTTCCTTGTTGACGCTCAAGTAAACCTTGAGACCGTTCTCTAATGTGTAAATACGTGTGCCAGTAACGTCGCCCTGAACTGAGGTGAAGTTATACTCCTTGGCATTTAATGCCATAGCACTCACGGCAATAGCCGCAATGATGCAAAATATCCTATTCATAAAGCCAAATTTTTTTCAAAGGTACGAATATTTTGACGAAAACGCAAGTGAAAATGCAAAAACGGCAGGGCAACCGCATCAAATCAATAGGAAAATCTGGCTTAATCAGTGCTGTGCCCTCTGTGTCTTCTATAGAATAAAATAGATAAGTAGTTGAAAATCCGCATTTGTTTTTCGGTAGTAAGGGTCTAAAAACAAAAACAAGAAAATCCGTTTTGCGAGCAATGTGTCTCTACGAGTCACTGATGCTTGTTGCGGCCTTGGCCTTATGAGAACAAGTTCTCAACGCCCAATCCCGTAACAATCATCACCCTGCGGGATTGCTTGCTCGCAAAACCCAAAAACACCGCTTCGCTGAAAAACAGATTATTTTCGGCGTTACACAAAAGTGTCAGCAGTTATATTTTCAACTTTAGTATTTGATAATAAATATTGCTAATTTATTGTCCGGCAGGACAATACCTGAATAACCCCCACCGCCGAACCGAGCGAAGCGAGCTCGGCAAAGTGAGCAGCGGTAAGTCGGCGAAGCCGGTGCCGCGGATAGCGAACCTTTGC
>NZ_JAZLLZ010000092.1:0-7202 GCF_045598405.1 Sodaliphilus sp. | reverse complement strand
CTCGGGGAACTCGGGGAACTCGGGGAGATTTTTTTTTCTCTCGGGGAACTCGGGGAACTCGGGGAGATTTTTTTTTCTCTCGGGGAACTCGGGGAGAATTTTTTTACCTCTCGGGGAACTCGGGGAACTCGGGGAGATTTTTTTCTCTCGGGGAGAATTTTTTTGCCTCGGGGAGTTTTTTTACTATAATTTTTTAAATATTTGTTGTTGGAATAATTTCAAATCGATCGTAGTTGTTTACGATGTGGGTTATTCCTTTATCAATGTCACTCTCATTAAAGTTTACTAGATAACCTATTCTTTTGTCAGCCAGTTTCAAATAAGTTAATAACTGTTTCTTGTGGACTGGCATGATGGTCTCTACAGATTTTAGTTCTAATACAACAGAGTCGTTTACTAATAGATCCATAATTAAATCTGCTCCCAAAGTTGCATCTTTGTAAACAAGAGGAATTCTTACTTGGTTTTGGGGATGAAGCCCTCGCAGTTTCAATTCATGTAGTAAAGCCTTTTCATAAACAGATTCAAGCAAACCTGGGCCAAGTGCTTTATATACCTCATAAATTGCTCCCCTAATTGAATATGTAAGTTCGTCGTAGGTCATAAAAAATTATTATTCAAAAAAACATCCGCGAGTTCCCCGAGTTCCCCGAGAGACAAAAAATTCTCCGCGAGTTCCCCGAGAGGAATAACAGGGTTATTTGTTGTGCTCGAGGTAGGTGTAGCCGTAGAGGCCTGAGCGGTAGTTGCGCACGAATTCGTTGCCTTCTTCGCTGGTGATCTTGCCTGAGCGTATAGACTCTGTTACCCACATTTCCACGTTGCGCACGAGCTGCTTGGGACTGAACTGCACGTAGTCGAGCACCTCGGCCACTGTCTCGCCGTCGATGACCTGGTTGATCTCGTAGTGATCCTTATAGACGTCGATGTGCACAGCATTGGTGTCGCCAAAGAGGTTGTGCATGTCGCCCAGGATTTCCTGGTAGGCACCCACGAGGAACACTCCCAGGTAGTAGGGCTCGCCGGGTTTGAGGGCGTGTACGGGCAGCGAGTGTGTGATGCCCTGCGGCGAGATGAAATTGGCAATCTTGCCGTCGCTGTCGCAGGTGATGTCTTGCACGGTTGCGCGGTGGTTGGGCTGCTCGTTGAGACGTTGCAGGGGCACTACGGGGAACACCTGGTCGATGGCCCAAGAGTCGGGCAGCGACTGGAACAGCGAGAAGTTGCAGAAGTATTTCTCGGGCAGCATCTTTGCCACGCTGTTGAGTTCTTCGGGCGCGTGCTTCATGTCGTTAACAATAGAGTTCACGTCGCGTGCCACGCTCCAGAACAGTTTCTCCACCATGGCGCGTGTGCGCAGGTCGATGAGTCCCAGCGAGAAGCGGTCGAGCGCTTCGTCGCGTATCTGCAAGGCGTCGTGCCAGTCCTCAAGCAGGCGTGCCTTGTTGATCTTGTCCCAAATCTCATAGAGGTCGCGCACGAGTTCGTCGTCGTCGGGAGTGACAACGTCGGTCTCCTCGTCCCATCGAGGCAGCTCGGCAGTCTCGAGGACGTTCATCACGAGCACACTGTGGTGAGCAGTGAGCGATCGTCCGCTCTCGTTGATGATGTTGGGGTGGGGCATTCCGTTCTTGTTGCATGCGTCCACAAAGGTATAGACGGCATCGTTGACATACTCCTGTATAGAGTAGTTCATCGAGTATCCGCTGGCGCTGTTGCGAGTTCCGTCGTAGTCCACTCCCAGACCGCCGCCGATGTCGATGAAATCGACGTTGTAGCCTAGCTTGGCAAGCTGCACATAGAACTGCGAAGCCTCGCGCAGGGCGTTCTTGATGCGGCGGATCTTGGTGATCTGGCTGCCAATGTGGAAGTGAATGAGCTTGAGGCAGTCGGTCATGTTGTTGCTCTTGAGGTAGTCAAGAGCGGTGAAGAGCTCGCTGGTGTTGAGGCCGAACTTGCTGCGGTCGCCTCCGCTCTCCTCCCACTTGCCGCTGCCGCTGCTAGAGAGCTTGATGCGTATGCCTATGTTGGGTTTGATGCCCAATCGCTTGGCAATGGTGTTGATGAGCACAAGTTCGTTGAGTTTCTCCACCACGAGGTAGATGCGCCTGCCCATCTTCTGTGCCAGCAGAGCGAGTTCCACATATCCCTCGTCCTTGTATCCGTTGCAGATGATGAGGGAGTTGGCGCTGATGTCGGCCATGTTGATGGCAAGCACAGCGTGCAGCTCGGGCTTAGATCCGGCTTCAAGACCAATGTTGAACTTCTTGCCGTGACCCACGATTTCCTCCACCACTTGCCTCATCTGGTTCACCTTGATGGGGTAGATGACGAAGTTCTGTCCGTTGTACTCATACTCCTTTGCGGCCTTCTTGAAGCAGCTGGCGAGTTTCTCGATGCGGTTGTCGAGAATGTCGGGGAAACGCAAGAGGATGGGTGCAGTGATGTTGCGAGTGCGCAACTCGTCCATCACATCGACCAGGTCAACGGGCACACAGCTCTGCTTGGGAGTGACGGTAATGTGTCCGTGCTCGTTGATAGAGAAATATTTGAGTCCCCATCCGTGGATGTTGTAAAGCTCGGCGCTGTCCTCAATGCGCCATTTGTTGATGCTTGCCAATTTTAATTGTTCGTTTTATGTTGTTAAACAAAAAGTCCTATCTGTGCCGTCAGGCTCTCCATGCGCCCACGTCACCTAATTTGTGCAAATTTAATCAAAAAACCATGGGTGGCAAAGGTTTTTTTCTGAAATTTTTCAATTTTCGTTGCAATTTTCGTTGCGTTTCGTTGCGTTTTGTTACTGTCGGAGGGTGTGCGTTAATTTTTTTTAGGTTTTTTGCAGGAAAAACTTTGGATAAATATTTGTATCTTTGCAAACAAATTAATGATTGGAAGATAAATTGCATGTTCGATATAATTCTAGTACACGCGCGTTCGCTTCTGTATGGCGTTGTGACTGCATGCATAGTTCATTTTATTGTAATACTGCTAGATACGTTTTGTATCAGGAAAAGTGAGCATGCTCGCTTTGTCCTAGGTGTCTCGATTGTGGGCATGGGGTGGCTGTTGTTTCAATATGTGCTATGGTTTGTGGTTCATGCGCTAGGCTTGCTGTCGCCCGAGAACGCTCCTCAACACGTCACCCTGGCTGGCTGTCTTGGCTTTATAGAGATGGTGACGCCGTTTCTGTTCCAGATGGCACTTTACAGTGTGTCGAAGCTCAAAGTCTTCAATGTGCGTCGTGCCTTGGTGCTGATTTTGCCTTATCTTGTGCTGTTTATCCTCTTTCTCGCCACAGGCAACCGTTTGTGGACCAAGGTGGGATATGGTTACACAGTGTTTGGCGCGATAGTGGTGCCCATAGCCATTCACATCCAGGTGTATCGCTATCAAAAACTGCTCAAGGACACCTACGCCAACACCACGGTGCGTGATGTGAAATGGGTGCTCACGGTTCTCTATGTGATGGTGGGCGTGTTTGCCATGTGGGTTCTCTTGAGTTTTATGACTTCATCGGCGCTTGCCGACTGCATCTACATGTGCTTGAGCATGATGGCATGGGGATTCTATGCCAAGAGGTTGAGCGTGCAGAACTTCGATATCGACGTGATGCGTGAAATTGCAGAGAACGGCGAGCTTGACGAGGAGCATGAGCCAGAAGCCGACAAGCCTCATGCAATAGGAGAGGAGAAGCCGCTCCAATCGATGGAAGCGGTAATAGCGCCTCATGTCAAACTCAAGGCATGGCAGGAACCCCACTTCGACGAGGCTGTGCGACACTTCTGCTCACAGGAGAAGAATTTCTCTGACCCAGACCTCAGCGTGCAGGATGTGGCGCAGGGTGTGGGCACTAACCGCACCTACGTGTCGCGCTGGTGCAAGGAGCAGGGCTGTGACTTCAACACGTTCATCACCGGCATCAGGCTTGACTATGCCGAGCGTCAGTTGGTGGAGACTAGCTTAACTATCACTGAGATACTGGAGATGTCGGGTTTCAGCAACGCTAGGCACTTCCGCACGGTGTTTGTGGCACGATATGGCTGCACCCCGTCGGAGTTCCGCACCCAGAATCGTGCATGATGCTTGGAAAAGAAGAAGATATAGATGTAATGATAAACGAGGACAACGATGTACGATAACTTTTTATTACATGTGAGGTCGATGTGCTATGGCGGCATGGTGGCTTATTTTGTGTTCACCATCATGCGGCTAGTGAGGCATTACCGCACCTACGATTCGGCAACGGCGCGTTTTGCTGTCGTGTCCTCGTCGCTGGCTATGGCGTTGCTTGCCATCAAGAATGCAGCCCGCTTTGTGTTTGACGTGATGCACATCGCTTTTCCTCGCATCGAGGATATGCCAGTGTTCCACAGTCCGCTCATCATGGAGATGATGGCGATACCCTTCATGGGTGTGGCGTTGAGCGCGCTGTCGCGACTCACTCCCCCCAAGGGTACAGAGTTGTTTGTGCAGTTGCCGCTTCTCGTGTCGCTCATCTTCTTCTCCATTACCGGCAATGAGCTGGTGATGAACATGTCGTTCACCTATGTGGCCATCTACTCGGTGGCGGTGATATTGTCAGTGCATATCAACGTGCGCCGCTACCAGACGAAGCTCAATGAAACATATGCCAACACCGACAAGCGTGGCATCACGTGGGTGCTCATCACGCTCTACATCATGGTGGGTCTCTTAATCCTGTGGGGCATTATGCAGTTTGCTATGCCCGGTTTGCTGAGCGACTGCATTTACTTCCCGCTGAGCCTCATCCCGTGGATATTCTATAGCCGCCGTCTCCTCAAGCAGGACTTCAACATCGCAGCGATGCAAGTTCAGGACGACGAAAATGACCTGGCCGGCGACAGCGAAGCTGCGCTCAAGACGTGGCAAAATGCGCAGTTTGGCGAGGCAGTGATGAAATTCTGCACCGACGAGAAGAACTTCACTAATACGGACCTGAACATTGTGGAGGTGGCTCGTGCCGTGGGCACTAACCGCACCTACGTGTCGCGCTGGTGCAAGGAGCAGGGCATGGACTTCAGCACATATATAGCTCACATCAGGCTTGACCATGCGTTGCCGCTGCTCGTGTCGGGCTATCCTATCAACGAAATAGTAACGATGTCGGGGTTCTCAAGCCCGCGCTCATTCCGCACCGCATTCGTGGCACGCTACAACTGCACCCCCAGCGAATACCGCACAAGAAAACAAGCCTAAAGCCCACAGATACAAACTAACTTGTTTTTTCTATACTATCGCTTCTATCAGCGTGCGGCCATTCAATTTTACTGGTGGCAGCATGCCTGACTGCTTTGTCTTATTGAAGCAGAAACTTAGGAGGTACCCTTCTTGTAAGTTGAAATATTCAAGGTAGCGGCATAGTTGTTCTTCGCCTCGCTCGTTGTAAGCATTGCCTCGCCATATTTTGAGTTCAATGACGTACTGCTTGCCCAGGTAGTCAATCACTATGTCCATGCGGTCATGGTCACGCGTCTGTTCCTCAATGTGGTAACTGCCTATACCATTGATGACGGGACGCAGATAGGTGAGGAAAATCTTTCGTGCATCGTTCTCAATGAATTCGTTATCATGATCCATTTTGTAGGTCTGGTTCATGTGAACGACAAATCGTTCCATAAGGAGCGGAATGTCCAGAATACCGTCATGGATGAACTGGCTCTTATCGGTCATGCCCTGAATAAAGTCTGTTGAATTTTTGTCTTGTGAGATAAAGTATTCGTAAAACCATATTTCAAACATGCGTGATGCGACAGCAAATGCGCCATCCTGCTGTTTGACAAAGTTGAACATCAGGGCAAGGTTGGTTGCCTTGTCATAGTAGTTGAATGAGTAGCGATAACCGTTGAAAAGAATTCCTTTGATGGTACGTTCCAATTCGGGGAACTCATCAAGTTTCTTGGCAATGTCATCAAACAGAGTACTTCCCTCGGTCAGTATTTTGTTGACTGCTTTCAACACGCCTTCTTTATCCCATGTCCATTGTTCGGCATCAATTATCTGGCAGATGCGGCTCACAAGGAATGGATAGCCCGAGGTGTAGTCACGAATCATCTGTGCCACAGCCTTTTCGTCAAAGTTTAGTCCGTGGTCAGCTTTATATTCGGCAAGCATTCCTGCTATACCTTCGGCCGAAAGACTCATGTCCACATCAAAGGGGACAGCGATATTCCAGGGGCTATTGTATTGGTGCTGTTCATCTGTGCGAATCTTCAGTTTCAAGTTCTTAACGTCATAGACACCAGCAAGAATGACACTTTGGAAAGTGGGTTTAACGTCCCTGTCAAGATACATCCTGCGTAACAAAGCCAAAAGTTTCAAGAAAGAAGGATAATTGCCAGCCTGATCAACTTCGTCAATCAAGATAACAACAGGTTTTGAATTGCGATGACTGACATTACTGATAAACTTAGACAATGCCTTTTCGCTGCATTTCTCGTCATGAGATTCAGAAAATGCCGAAATATATTCAGCCACCTCCTTGTCAAGTCCTTCAAGTGGAGTCCACTCAAACGCATCTGCCATCTGATAGACAAAGGTTGAATAGAGTTTCTCTTCGTCGGCGAAGGATGAATCTCCCAATCCTTCAAAACTAAGGTTGAATACGCAGAACTCGTTGGTAAAACTACTACTGATTGCTTTCAATGTAGTTGTCTTGCCATACTGTCTGCCACGATTTATGCAGAAATAGTCACCCTTGGCAACCATCTTGCGGATGATTTCCAAACGCTCGGTGATGTCCACCATATAATGTTCGTTCGGGCGACAAGTACCCGCTGTATTGAATGCTTTCATACTTGCTGAGGCGAAAGTGCAAACTGTCATTGACTGCAAATTTATGAAAAATTTCTCAAAAACGAGCAAAAACCTTATATTTTTTTACCCCTCGGGGAACTCGGGGAACTGGGGGAAATTTTTTGTCTCTCGGGGACCTGGGGGAGAATTTTTTGTCTCCCGGGGAAATTTTAATGAAATGGTATTTTTTGTGCTGGAGGCACGAAATTACAAAAATCTGATTTATCTGCTTAATGTGGTTTTTTAACTACTCAACTTTAGCATGTGAAACCATTTGAGCTTCACCTATTTGCTCCGATTAGCGTCCTGCTGGACGCGGTGCATGTTGCATTTCTTCCCCCACCGCCACTTCGTTCGGCGGTGGGGGTTATTCAGGTATTGTCCTGCCG
>NZ_JAZLLZ010000091.1:0-10482 GCF_045598405.1 Sodaliphilus sp. | reverse complement strand
AATGCCGACTTCGGGCTATTGTGGGTCAAATAATAAGGAATGAGGAATTTAATGAAACCATCTTCTACCTCTTTGTTTGGGAACCCAAGTTGATAAAGAGCAAAGCGCTCGTCATAGCCTTTGATGGTCAGATACCCGCTTTGGTAGATTACCGGGATGGGGTCGGTTGACTCTGAATCAACGCTGTTGATGACATCAACATCTACCTCGGCATGCGCCATGCTGTCAAGGTTGTAGTTGTGGCGAACGAGCAGGGCGGCGAGATAACTGGGCGTGCCGGTCTCGAACCAGTAGCTGCCAAACTTTGACTTGTTCAATGTGTTGAGGACACTGAAAGGATTATACATTCCCTCGACGTCTTCGCAGAAATGATACCCATCATAGAAACTGCGCAATTTAGCTATACAGTCGTCATAGCTCATGCGGTTACTCTCGGCAAGGAGTTCTACAGCAGGGCGGAGTGTAGCATGCAGGTCAGATTCCTTCACTCCACAAATGTCATAGTAACGCCAATCCATGGAAATGTCATCAAGGTTGTTCATGTCGCTGAACACGCTGACCTTGCCGAATTTTGTCACACCCGTCAGGAGTGCAAACTTGATGCAACCATCCTTTGACTTGAGAGCACCGTAGAAACTCTTCAACGTAGCGCGAAATTCATCTTGCAACTCTTTATCGCCTATGGCCTGAAGCAGAGGCTTGTCATACTCGTCAATAAGAATGACAACGCGTTTGCCCGTTTGTTTGTAGGCACGGTCAAGGACGCCTTGAAACCTCATTCCAAATCCACGCTCGACTTCACGTTTGCCATACAATGACTCCTGATAGCAAAGAAATTCATCAAGCATATTCTCTAACGCTTCGTGGCAATCATACTTTTGTGTATTCAAGTCGAGGTGCATGATGGGATAAGATTCCCAGTCCCAATCTACACTCTCATCGGTGGCAATAAACAACGGGGCACCAATAGTGCCGTCAAAGAGGTGTTTCTTGCCTTCAAAGAAAGCCTGAATAGTTGACATGAGCAGCGACTTTCCAAACCTGCGGGGACGAGAAAGAAAATAATAGCAACCCTCGTTAACCATCTTCCAGATTAACGGAGTCTTGTCGAGGTAAACGAAACCATCGTTACGCAATTTCTCAAATTTCTGTATGCCTACGGGCAGTTTCAATGTCGTGCTCATATTCTCTTTATTTAATTGTTGCCGGCGTTACAGCGCTTTGCGCTGCAAAGATACGATATTTCCGTGAATAATCGGACAAAAAGGTAAATAATCTTCAGTTGCTAATGGACTTTCTGGGTTTAACGAAAAGAAGCCCTATAGATCGTGTGTGACTTATAGGGCTTTGATATTGGGTTATGTTCTACCTGCAATTATGCGAGGCGTTTTTCGAGGTTCTTGCGGATTGCGGCGATGAAGTCGGCACTGTTAACTGCCTTGGCATCTACGCCTTCCATGAGGTTCACGAGGTCCTTGGTAACTGTGCCGCTGTTCAGGGTGTCGAAGCATGCGCCTTCGAGCTGGTCGCCGAAGTTCATGAGGTCCTTCAAGCCGTCCTTCTCACCACGCTTGCGCAGTGCACCGCTCCATGCAAAGATGGTTGCGATGGGGTTGGTTGATGTCTCTTCGCCAGCGAGATACTTGTAGTAGTGGCGAGTCACTGTGCCGTGAGCAGCCTCATACTCGTAGTTGCCGTCGGGGCTAACGAGCACGCTGGTCATCATTGCCAGTGAACCGAATGCAGTAGATACCATGTCGCTCATCACGTCGCCGTCGTAGTTCTTGCACGCCCAGATGTAGCCGCCCTTGCTGCGGATAACGCGAGCAACTGCATCGTCGATGAGGGTGTAGAAGTATTCAAGACCACGCTTGTCGAACTCTTCTTTGTATTCCTGGAACACTTCCTCGAAGATGATGCGGAACTGTGCGTCATACTTCTTAGAGATGGTATCCTTGGTTGAGAACCACAAGTCCTGGTTAGTGTCGAGGGCAAACTTGAAGCAGCTGTGAGCAAACGAGCGGATAGACTTGTCCACGTTGTGCATACCTTGGAGCACACCTGCGCCCTTGAAGTTCTGGATAACAACCTCCTCGTGCTTGCCGCTCTCACCGTCGAAGACGAGCTTAGCAACTCCAGGTTCGTCAGCGCGAATCTCCACGCTCTTGTAAACATCGCCATAGGCGTGACGAGCGATAGTGATGGGCTTTTCCCAGTTGCGCACTGCGGGCTTGATGCTGGGCAGGGTGATGGGAGCGCGGAATACAGTACCGTCAAGGATTGAGCGGATAGTGCCGTTGGGGCTCTTCCACATCTCGTGCAGCTTGTACTCGTCCATACGCTTGAGGTTAGGGGTGATGGTAGCGCACTTAACCGCTACACCCAGGCGTTTGGTGGCCTCGGCAGCCTCTACAGTAATCTTGTCGCCAGTCTCGTCGCGCTTCACGAGGCCAAGGTCATAATATTCGCTCTTGAGGTCCACGAAGGGCAGGATAAGTTCGTCCTTGATCATCTTCCACAAGATGCGGGTCATCTCGTCACCGTCCATTTCAACGATGGAGGTGGTCATTTTGATTTTTTCAGCCATTTTGTTTTTCTATTTTAATGTGTTGCACGGATTTTCCGTGCAACACGGTTTTAGTTTGAATTTTATTATTGTCCGCAAAAAAGAAAATTTTATATTTTATTTTTATGCTTGGCTAGAAAATGGCTTGCTCTGCAAGCAAAATGTAATTACTTGATTAATAAAGTAATATTATTTTGTGGACAAAGTCCACCATTTTATTGGTGTAAGCCATTAACATTAAAGAAATTATTTTCTTTTTTTGGGGGATTGTTTATTTTTTGTTTTTGTAGTAGTTCATGAGGCAACCGTCGGCGAGAATCTGACGCTCGTCGGCAGTGAGGTTCTGGAAGAACAAGTGGATGACCTTAACACCGTCCTTGGTGATAACCTTGGCGTCGATTTCTTCCTTGCCTTCGAGTATAGCGGCACGCAAGCCGGGAACGAAGACGAAGTCGCCGGGAACGTAGTTGAACTCGGTTTCCTTAGCGATGGTGAAGGGAACGATACCCCAGTTGATGCAGTTGCTGCGGTAGCGCTTGGTTGCATACTCGTAGCAGATGTTGGCGTCACCGCCCAGCACCTTCTGGCAAGAAGCTGCCTGCTCGCGAGCCGATCCGTCGCCGGGACGGTTAGCGAAAACGCATGAGCCGAACGAAGTGTTGTCGGCGCTTGCACCCACCTGTGCCAGTGCGGCAGCGATGTTCTCCGATACCTTGCCCTCACGGCGTGCGAGGTCTTCGGCCTGGATGCGCTTGCTGATGCCCACATACTCAGGAACACGGCGAGACAGAGCGAACTCTGACAGTTTCAAGGGGTTAGAGCGGTAGCTTGATGTCTCACCCGAGGGGATGAGTTCGTCGGTAGTGGTCACGGGATCGTGGATAACTGCCGCGAGCTCGATGAGCATGTTCTCCTGCAAGGGGTACATTGTGGGCCAGTCCTTGATGTTGGGACCATACTTGAGAGCCTGGTTGAGGTCTTCCTTTTCATATCCGTTGAAGACACGGCGCTCATAGATGCGTGCGTCAAACTCATACTTCTTGTGCTCGTCGGTGTAGTCAACGTCGGTTGCCGCTGTGATCACGCCGCCGTTGGCCGCAGTAGCTGCGATAGAGCGTGCGTCCATGAGGGCAACGAGCGAAATCTGTCCCTGACCGGGCTTAGAACCCTCGCGGTTGGGGAAGTTGCGGGTAGTGTGGCGAATTGACAGACCATTGTTAGAAGGAACGTCACCAGCACCGAAGCAAGGACCGCAGAAGGCAGGTTTGATAACTACGCCAGCTTCGAGCAGTTCCTCGGCAATACCGTTGCGGGTAGTAGCCATGAACACGGGAATTGACTGGGGATAAGCCGACATTGTGAAATAGTCGTTGCCTATCGAAGCATCCTTCATGATGGCAGCGGCTGCGCTGAGGTTGTCGTAAGTACCGCCCGAGCAACCAGCGATGATACCCTGGTCGGCCTGTACCTTGCCGTCAACCACCTTGTCAACGAGGTGGCAATCAACCTTGTCGCCGTAGCGCTTCTTTGCGTCTTCCTCAACAGCTTTGAGAATCTCCACGGGATTAGCCTGCAACTCGTGGATAGTGAATGCGTTGCTGGGGTGGAAGGGGAGAGCGATCATTGACTCCTGCTTTGACAGGTCAATCTTGATCATCATGTCATAGTAAGCAACGTCACCGGGCTGGAGTTCCTTGAAGTCCTGGGGACGGTTGTGGATCTCATAGTGATGCTTAACCTCGTCGTCGGTTACCCAAATTGAGCTAAGGCAAGTGGTCTCGGTAGTCATGATGTCGATGCCGTTGCGGAAGTCGATGGGCAGGTTCTTAACGCCGGGGCCTGCAAACTCGAGCACTTTGTTCTTCACGCAGCCGCTCTCGAATGTGGCCTTAACCAGCGAGATAGCAACGTCGTGGGGACCAACACCCTTGCGAGGAGCGCCTTCCAACCACACGAGAACTACCTCGGGAGCGTTGATGTCCCAGGTATTCTTCAATAGCTGCTTAACGAGCTCTCCGCCGCCTTCGCCCACGCCCATGTTGCCGAGCGAGCCGTAGCGGGTGTGTGAGTCACTGCCCAGGATCATGTTGCCGCACTTCACCATTGCCTCGCGGGCATACTGGTGGATAACAGCCTGGTTGGCGGGAACGTAGATACCGCCATATTTCTTTGCTGCCGACAGACCGAACACGTGGTCGTCCTCGTTGATGGTACCGCCCACGGCACACAGCGAGTTGTGGCAGTTAGTCATTGCATAGGGGAGAGGGAATTTCTCAAGGCCACTGGCACGAGCAGTCTGGATAATGCCCACGTAAGTGATGTCGTGTGACATCATTGCGTCAAACTTGATGCGCATCTTCTTGCCCTTGCTGCCGTCAACATCGTGGCTGCGAAGGATGCCGTAAGTAATAGTTTTTTCGCGAGCCTCGTCGGGAGCGGGCATGCCTGCCGCATCCATGCGAACCTCTGTTCCATTAAGGAGGTAAACGCCTTGTTTAATAAGTTCTACCATAATAGTTTGTTAGAGAATTAATTAAAATTATTTGTTTTAAGTTAATGTTTCGTTATTGAATTTATGAAAAACGTGAGTGCAAGCATGTCGGCTGCTCCGCCTGGCGAAATGTTCTCTTTGACAAATCGGCTGTTGAGCGCAGTTACTTTATCCAAGGAGAAATCTTCGAGCGAAGATGCCGCTTCGTTCTTTACCTGCTGCGCGCGGTCAAATCCCACGCGATGAATGATGTTGGTGTCGTCAAGCTGCGACATAATGAGCAGCAATGTCTTTACCGCTGCGTTTTCGTCGTCATCAAGTGATTGATAGAACGGCAGCCACGCAGAGGAGACTTCGTCATATCCGCCACGGGCGAGGTCAAGAGCTCCTTTCGCGTTGTGCCTTGCCTTTGCCATGGCTCCGTAAGAACTTCTGCTGGCAGGAATGTCGCTGGCTAAACTTTTTACTGTTTCGTTCCACTTCTTGCCATGGAGCAGGTCCTGGCTAACGCCGACAACTGCGATGCCCATTGAGAACAAAGCACCGCGATGGGTGTTTACTCCGCCAGTCGCCCCAAGCATGCTTTTCTCGGCCTCAATGCCAATGTGCTGTACCTCGCTTGCCGTGGGATAGTCAAGCAGTGCAAGTTGGTCGAAATATGGTTCAAGCGACTTGATGCTAGTGAGCATGAGGTCGTAATTCATGTCGCTGTGCGCGCCGTTGTCTATTGTGTCAATCAAGCCAGGTTTGGGAGTAGTTGCAAGTTCCTTGCGTAGTGCCGTTATTGCCTGTTTTGAAACAAGATAGGGCACTGATGTCTCGGGAACCAACTTGACGGCGTGGGCAAGTTTCTCGTCTTCGATGAGTGATCTCACATGCGAAGCGCTGACAACGCTGCCGCCCAGAGCCAACCTGTCGATCTCAACAACGTCAACCCCTTGCTGCGGCAACAACTGCTTCATCAGTTCGTTATAGCGAGCGGTGAGTTCATCACAAGGCTCTGTCCCGACAAACCGCACTGTGGCTTTGAGCGCCGGTGCGATGTGGCGAGCAAAGAGGTTGATGTCGAGCGTCATCTGTGTGTCGCTGGCGTGGGTTAGTTGTTTGAGGAAATAGGTGGGGAATGTGGCGGCCGAGATAGCGTAGTCACTGCCGTCGCACACTGTCACGTTATTCATGTCCTCACATGCCTTGCGAGCCATTGCGGTGCGCTGGCGAGTTGAGAACAAGGACTTGTCTTCCTTGACAATGATGACATAAAGATGATCTACTTGAGCTGCAGCCCTATCAATGAGGTGTTTATGCCCCAGTGTGAATGGGTTACAGTTCATGACAACGACCCCGTTAGTGCCTTTATCAGTGCGAAGCGATGACAAGTAGCTGCAATAAGATGACAAGCCTCCCATGCCGTTCTCCATGAGCACGGCAAGCGGTGCAGTGGCAAGGGTGTGGAACGACATGTCGCCGAATATGGCGGCATTCTGCGGCTTGGTGAATACCTTGACATTGAAGATGCCACGGTCTTGTGCCACGCTGACCAGATGTGATACCAGACGTTGGCTCATGCCGGTTCCGCGCAACGAATCGTCCACTGCCATGCACTTGATTATGTCTCCATCCAAGCCGCCACCTGCAAGAATGGTGTCATCGCCAAGACGAGAGACCACAGCATAGTAGTCCACATCGTCGAGGCGAAGCTCGTTCTTTGCCAGGAAACGCTCAACCCGATTTCGGCATGAAGCAAGCGTGAGCGGCATTTGGATTATTTCATATTCACTGTACATAGGCATTTACCATATCTTTGATTTTGTTGTGCAGTTCCTCGCTGGAATGAGTACGGTTGCGCATGCAGAACCGTGCATCGTTGTCGCAGAGCAAGCATCGCCGCGGGCTGCAACCCACTTGATGCCGTGACATGGGAACGCCATCGGGCAATATCACATCAATATCAAAGAGACGTCCCAGCGGGTGGGTGTCTTCTATATTGCTGGCAATTTCTTTTGCCTTGGCATGGTCGAGAGTCGTGATAAGGTATGCTTCATATCCTGTGACGAGGTCTCGAGTGCTCAAATGAAGTATTGTGCCGTTGTAGCGCTCTATCATGGATTGTAGCGCCGCACCGGCAGTAATTAAAGAGAAGAAATTACGCTTGACGCTGCCGGGCATTATCACAGTGAGGCACACCAGGGTAGCGTCAGGGTTGTCATTGAGCAATTCCTGTTGGCGTGCACTGCGTTGCTCGCGGCTCGCTAAAAGTTGGTCAAGCGTAATTTCCATAAGAAATATAGCAGTTTCTTATCTCTCTAATCTCTGATCTCTTATCTCTGATCTGAAATTATCCTTTGATGTTCTTAATCACGTCCATCACACTGCCGTCGCGGTTCATCACCACGCCCACAACCTTGTCGCCGAAGGGCAATGCGGCGGGAGTGCCGATGATGCTCTGGGCCTTGTCGCGCAGGCTGGCGATCTCCACGATGGGCAGACCAGCCTTCACGAGGCGTTCTTTGAGGTCGGGACGGCTGGGATTGACGGCGATGCCATACTCGGTAACCACAACGTCAACTGTGGAACCCGGCGTGATGAGAGTGGTGACCTCATCTACCACGCAGGGGATGCGTCCGCGCAGGAGCGGGCACACGATGATTGACAATGCCGAGTCGGCAGCAGTGTCGGGATGGCCGCCAATGGCACCACGGATGATGCCGTCGCTACCCACGAGCACGTTCACGTTGAAGTTCACGTCAACCTCGAGAGCCGAGAGGATGACCATGTCGAGGCAGTGGGTTGCTGAACCAGGCTCGTCGGCACTTGCATACTCGTTGGCCGATACCTCCTTGTGCATGGGATCGCATTTGAGAGACTCTGCGGCAACTTTGTCAAACGACTGGACGTCGATGAGACGCTCGATAAGTCCTTCCTCGTGCATCTTAACCATGTGGGCGGTGATGCCGCCAAGTGAGAAACTAGCTTTGATGCCCTGGTCGATCATGCTCTGGCGTATGTATTTCACAGCTGCAAGAGAAGCACCGCCGCTACCTGTCTGGATAGAGAAACCTTCCTTGAAGTAGCCGCTGTTGATGATAACCTTGGCAGCTTGTTTAGCAAGAAGGATGTCGCGGGGGTTCTTGGTGTCGCGGATGGCACCCGAAGAAATCTTGGATGAATCGCCCACCGAGTCAACGACTACGACGTGGTCAACGTTGCGCTCTGATATAGAGTTGGGAGTATTGGGATAAGCCACGAGGTCGTCGGTGAGGATGACAACCTTGTCGGCATACTGTGCGTCGGGGAGCGCATAACCGAGAGAACCGCATATAGACTTGGCGTTCTCTGATCGAGAGTAGCCGCATGCGTTGCCCATGGGGTCGCAAGAAGAAGCACCCAGGAATGCAACATCGATGTGCATGTCGCCAGTAGCGATGGCACTACCGCGTCCGCCGTGCGAACGGAAAGTGACGGGTTCTTCCATCAGTCCGTGAGAAATCTCGTTGGCGAGTTTGCCACGAAGTCCCGAAGTGGAGATCTTGGTAACCACGCCATTTTTGATGTGCTCAATGAGAGGCTCGTGCACGTCGCTCAGGCTTGATGCCGCAAGGTGAAGGTTCTTGAATCCCATTTCGGCGAGCTTGGCAACTACCATGTTGACAACCTTGTCGCCGCCACGGAAGTGGTGGTGGAAGGAGATGGTCATGCCGTCTTTGAGGCCAGTTTGCTTGATAGCGTCTTCAAGGGTGGTCACTTTGCCACCGTCTTGATGCAGTTCCTTGCGGGGTAGGGGATTTTTAGCATCCTCGGCACCCTTATATACTTGTTTGCCCATCTGTGCAGCAGCTGCTGCAATGAGGTCTTTGCGTTCAACTAATGTACTCATGCTATATCCTCCTTTGTTAAAATGCCTGATGCGATAGCCAGGTCAATGGTACGTTGTGCTCTGATAACCACGGGGCGGTCAACCATCTTGCCGTTAACAGCAATAACGCCCGAGCCGCGTTTCTCAGCCTCCTTGATAGCGGCGAGAATGGTGAGAGACTTCTGAATTTCTTTCTCTTTAGGTGCAAACACCTCGTTGACAACCTCGATTTGGCGGGGATTGATAATAGATTTGCCGTCAAAGCCGAGAGACTTGATGAGCTCAACTTCTTTGCGGAAAGTCTCCATATCATTAAGGTTAGAGTAAACGGTGTCGAGAGCGTCGATGCCAGCCGCACGTGCAGCGACCACGATGGTCTGTCGAGCAAGGAGAAGTTCCATGCCTTCGGGGGTGCGCTGTGTTTTAAGGTTAGCGCTATAATCCTCCGCGCCGAGGGCGATACCCATCATTCGCTTTGATGCAGTAGCGATGTCGTAGGCGTTGATCACGCCAAGCGTGCTCTCGATAGCCGCCATAATCTGGGTGCGTCCCAGGCAGCCCAGTTCGGTCTCCACCTTCTCGATTTCGGCCTCGAGCTCGCGTATCTCATCGGCAGTCTCGGTCTTGGGCATGCGTATCACGTGTACGCCAGCCTTGATTACAGCCTCAACGTCCTTCTTGCCATAAGGTGTGTTAAGCGGGTTAATGCGCACAACCATCTCGGTGTTGCCGTAGTCGATGGTTTTGAGAGCGTGGTGAACGAGCAAACGCGCTGCGTCTTTCTCGGCCATAGTCACAGAATCTTCAAGGTCAAGCATGATAGAGTCAGGACCATAGATGAATGCGTCTTGCATCATCGCCGGGTTGTTACCCGGAACGAACATCATTGTTCTTCTTAATCGTTGCATAATGATTATGTTAATGAGGTCGATATTTCAATTATTTCCACACGTCCTTGCCAGTGGCACGGACAGCGGCGGCAGTGACACGTGCGCGAATGGTGCAGTCGAGCGCGCCTTTGTCGCTTGCCTTCACTTGTGCATCCTCGATGCCCAGGCCTGTAAGTGTCTCGGTGATTACTTTCTTGATTTGCTCGCCAAACTGGAAAGCAACTGAACTTTCAAGGTCAATGTGCAGTCCTTTGCTCTCGCTGGGTGCAATCATTACCTGAATATCGCCGGACTCGAGTGTGCCGGCAACAGCATTCTTAATTTCCATAAGAGAGGTTTGTTTTTATTTATTTTTAGTTTTAAGTTTAATGGCTTGTGTACTAATAGGTTGCCCCTATATGGGTGCACGAAGTCGTTTGTGTTTATGTTTTAATTTTCAAAAGTAGTTATTATTTTTAACTCCACCAAATGTTTTTGACTAAAAAATGAGTGCGAAAATCAAATAGTTTTATTTGCCAACTTACAGATTGTAATAGATAGTTTATTTCCTCAAATCCGCAGTATAAAATTTGTTAACGTTTTTGCACGCGTTAGAGGGGCATCGCCTGGCCGGATCGGTGGCAACGTGCTAAGTTCTGTGTGTTTTTGTCACGAGCGGGCACACTGCCCCTTTCCCCAATCC
>NZ_JAZLLZ010000090.1:0-26323 GCF_045598405.1 Sodaliphilus sp. | reverse complement strand
ATTATTATGAGTGTTTTTATTCGTTTACTTTTAATTTTGCAACTGATTAGCGGATAGAATCGGCTGATTTGGCACGTTTGGATGTAAAACACTAGCAATTATGCCTATTTGTATAGGGGACAAAATACGGGATTCTTTATTTAATCTCAAGGCGAACAAATGTATTGCGACATTCGCAAGAGCCTGTGCTGCGGTTGCCGCAACCTGTTCTTCACGCAACAGCTTTTGCCAATAGACTAAAACTTTGGCTTTAAGAGCGGCAGCAGCAATGGCTGCATTATATGCAACGATAGCAACCGTCAAAGGAATGATAACAGCACGGTATTCTACAACGAAACTAACAAGACCCGAAATAACCTTCATCAGCACAGTGCTTGTAGTGATAGTATATTTCATCAAGGGAAGCAAACGTTGTCCCAACTTGACAGCGATTTCATTGAAATTTTTCTTCGCTTTTTCAAGACCTGCTTGGACAGTGTTGTTCTGCACATCAAACTCTTTTGTAACAGATGTTCCATCTTCAAAAGCCTTATTGGCAACCTCTTGCTGTGACCTTACTTCATCAATCTTTTTTGCGAGAACTGATAATGTCTGCACAGAGCGAGCACCTTTCTCGCCCATATCGGCAAACATTGGAGCAAGCACATCCATACCGCCGGCTTTATTCAACGTCTCAAGTAAAGTGAGCACGGCTTCATTTGCATCCTTTTTAAGCAATTCGGTGAATTTTTGTACATCAAGACCGGCTGCGTTTGCATATTTTGCTGGGTCTCTATAGAGTTTTACTATTACCTGCGACAATGCTGTTGATGCCGATTCTACATTTTGCTGTGCGCTATCGAGCACGGCACCATAGGCCATAATCTGTTGCACCGACATCTTTGCCTGCGCACCAGTTCCGCCAAGACGGCTGGCAAATTCTGCGATATACGGTGCTGATGCAGAACAATTCTGTGACAACTCGTTTATAACCGAGCCAACTTTTAACAACGCTTGCTCAGTGCCATAACGCTCTTCATCTCCAAAGATATTTGTAAGTTTAGACAATGTAAGAGTTGCTCCCTCGCCAAGATCATCAAGAGCAACATTTATTTGATCGGCAGCACGAACAAAACCCAAGATGTCTTCCTTTGAACTTTTTCCAAGACGTCCTGCTTCTTGAGCAAGTTGATTAAGCCCCTCTCTGCTGGTACGAGTATCCATTTTCATGAATTCCTCATTAAGACCTTCGACCTGTTCAGCAGTCATACCCGTAAACTTGCGGACATTTGCCATTTCCTGTTCCATGCTGGCGTATGCGTCAACAGCCTTGCGAGCAGTCATAGTAACTCCTGTAATGGCTGCCATTGTAACCTGGATACCTGCACCCCATTCGAACATTTTTTTCGCAAAGCGAGACCACAGGGACTCATGTTCTTTGGTTTCGTCATTAAGTTTGGCAAGCTCGGCTTTAACGGCTTTGATTTTTTCGACATGGGCGTTCCATGCTTTAGAACCACGCTCAATATTCTCAAGTTCTTTCTTGAGTTGTTTGAGCGTATTTTTGAGTTCTTTGGGCGTTGCTTTGTCAAGTCGAAGGAGGACTTGCGAGACACTTGCAACTCCACTTTGAACAGACTTCAGTTCTTTCTCAGTAGATTTAATTTCGTTAGTGAGACGCTTCCATTCAGCAGAGCCGATGCCACGCTTTGAGTCGGCAGCAACTTCGACAAGTTGTTTCCTATAGTCTTGGAGAGTGTTGCGCAAGCGGTTGAGTTCGTCTTGCGCAGGCTTGCCATTGATGTAAAGTGTAGTTGTTGCATTACTTTGAATATCGCTCATTGTTTCAGTATTATTAGATTACTGAAACAAAGTTACAAATCCCGTAGAACAAACTAAAAGACAACACCCCGCATCAGATGTTGTCTTCACTTTTGAGTTTTTCTAATTTTTCATTTGTCCTTTTTGCTCGTTCATCCATCCATTTATCTACTTTCTTTGGATCAACACCTTTTCCCGTTAGGCGATAAAGCCAATAATTAGTCCAATAGAATATACCAAACAATACACCCCAAGCAAGAATCAAAGCAAGAACGCCCACAACAAAATAGAATCCAAAAACCAGCAGATAAAGAAAAACAAGTATGATACCTCCGAGGAGAACCCCGAAGACTTCAAAAATATCAGGAGTGAACCAAAAGTAAAACATAGCTCTTGTTTTTATTATATAGACAGCAACATTCATGCCAGAGTTTAATTATAACGGATGATTTTTGTAAAAATCGCTGTTTTTCCTCATCTTGTCGGAATCAAGAGCATCAGCCACGAGTCCGCAGAACTCACGACCAAGAGACTCGGCCATGAACTCCTTGATATTCATAAACGAGGCAAAGAACTTGCGCGACATCCATGGTCGCTTCTTGCGCACTTTTTCACGACCGATATCACCAGGGTTGCCACGAGCGACTTCTTTGCCTGTTCCATAGTTTTGCCATAGACCATATTCAAGGAAGGACTGCGAGAGTGTAATATTCGTGATACGCCCATCGTAGTCACAACGTATTCCTACAGGAGAATTGAGCAGACGGCCAGTGTCCACAATCCCCATGAGAGTAATCTGCTCTTTCCAGATTTTGACCATGGTGTTATTGAACGCAGCCACATATTTCTCACGTGCGGTGATAGCTTGTTGTTCGGTCAGTCGCTCAGCCATTCTTCTTTGCGGTAAACAAGGTCGGTGTAAATATCAAAAGCCACTTGGAAGTAGGCGCAGGCACAACCAGTAGCGAAGTACTGTTCAATCTCGGTGAACTGTATGCGAGGGTCGAAATAGAGAACACCCTGCTCGAGGCGGGTGCGTTCCTTGAACAGAACACTCATCATCTGGCGGAAGAGTTCACGCAACTCGTCCATACAGCGAGTGCGTGCTTCCATGTTGTCGATGGCATGGCGACGCATCAAGAAGATGGTTTTCACCCGGCGAGAGTGCGGAGTGTTGTTCATGTCGGTATAACCAGGACTGATGTCGCTCACGCACACGGCAGCCTTGGACGACTGTGACTGTGCAATAAAATCCTCCAGACCTTGCAGACCGCTCACGCGAGCGAAGCGATAGCCCTGCTGCTGGGCAAGAACATTGTGTTCAACCAGATTCTTAAAATAAGAAGCAGCGTCCCAGTTGCTGTGAATATCAGTGTGTGCCATATTTCCGTCTTATTTCCTCGCTTTCCTTGGCGAGCGCATCAAGTTCTGTGAGCGCACGCCATGTGTCCATGGCAAGCACTTCACGTTCTTTGGTAATATCACCTTTTGTCAAGGCTCGGATCTGAGCGTCCATTGCTTCCTGCAGCTGTCGGCTGATGGGCTTTGTGTTACCCATCAGGTTCTGGTCGTCACTTTGAACAGGGACAAAGAAATTAGGGAATCGAGCATTAAACATGTCCTTCAGTGCCATCCACCAGTAGAACACATTCATTTTCTCGGCACGGTTGAGCGAAAGACCTTCTGCATCATAAAGCAAGTTGCCCATTTCGTCGAGCAGAGAATGTTGCTGACTGTGCAGATAACCTTGATAGAGGTTGTCGATGTAAAGGAAGCGTTCAAACGGCACGCCGATGAATTGCGCATCGAGGGCCTTGTGCTTCTTGATGGTCGAGATGCGAACAGGCATAGGGCGTGCAATATCCTCGATATAGTCAAGGGCATGAATGGCATCATGAATGATTGGAGCCGAAGCATAGAACTCGAGTTTACCCTTGCGCAGTAAGTAACCATCGCCATAACGGCAAACAATCTTTATCTTAGCCCACAGGAACAGGCAATATGTTTTGATTTGCGCACCGCTCAGGTTCTCGGCAAGCAGATTATATACATAATACAATTGGGCATCGGTAAGTTCTGCCCAAGACTTCGGCAAGTCGATATTTACTATTTTTGGAACCATGGTAACATCAATTAGAAGAAATAGCCAGAACTTTGTTTCTTATTCTCAAATACTGGTGGAGCAAACAACTTTGCGGTATCGCTGTTTACCCATTCGGGGAAATGGTCGGGATATTTACGGATGAAGTTCACGATGCGGTTCAACGCTGGCACGTCACGACGCTTGCCGTCCACCTCATGGAGGACACAGTCCCTGACACGCAGTGCGAGCGATAAATCATCGTTCGACGCATCGTGCGAGATGAGAGCGAGGCGCAAGCGGATCATCAGCTCAGGGCTTATAAATTCCTCGGCTATTGCGCTCTCAATATTCATCGCCGTAACGCGTGATGCACAGAACAATTCCCACTCGTCAAGAGAACCAGGATTGCGGATTGCCGACTTGCATGCTCGGGGAGACTGCAACAGAGTAGCAGCGAACCAAGAGCGTTGTTTCGAGTCCTGCCAGGAGTCGATGTACTGGAGACTGTCGAGCAACAGGTTAATTGCATAGTCGCGATTAGCCTTCAGCGTAGAGATAAGCCGCTCGACACGCTCCTTGCTGGCAGGTGCAACATTCTGGTTGCTCACAATGCCAAAACCATTAGGCGTGAGCACCAGGTCGAGCGACGGGATTGCCCTTTGCAGAGCCTCGCACACGATGACTGATGCAGTCTGGGCCCAAACAGATGAGGTTTCGTCTGAGGCAATGAACTGTAAAGTTTCATTGCCCGTGAATGTATCAATGACCCACTGTTCAGCGATAGTGAGCCATGGGTGTATTTTGTCAAACAGAGACCTCTCGCCTTCTACATGTGCCAATACATTAGGAACATGCTCGAGCAGACGGTCATTGTCAGTGATGATAAACATTATTCTTCAGTTTTAGTGGTTACTTCTTTAGCATCTTTATTCTCGTCAAGGGTGGTAAGTTGGATAAACGGAACATCAACCGTCACTCCGTCCCAGCCATTGAACTTCACGATAATTTTATGCACGGTAAAGAGCAAATCGTGATAAGGCTTTTGCAGGGCTTGGGCGATAGTGTAGAGTTCACGTTTGTCCGAGCCGCTGTTGTTAGTCTGCGACTTTCCTGGTACCGAGCCCACGAGGTTAGAGTGAACCTGCATAGTGAAGCAAATCATGTTCACTGCCTCTTGAATGTCGCTTTCCCAGTCGCCGCCCTCCTTGGCACTGTCCACTTTGGTGATAAGCACCTCATGGTTCTCTTTGCCGTCAGGGGTAACATAAAAATTGGCAAACCAGGTTTTGCCTGAGTTGGCTGCACCGCTCAGGAAGTCCAGGATTTCTTGCTTAACCTTGACCATGCGTTCCTGTTTCTTCTTGGGGTCAGTGATACCCTCCTGGCGATAAAGACGCTCAAAGTACTTATCAGAAATCTCTACCAAATATTTAATGGGTGCGGTGTTCTTGATTTTGCTTTCCTTAGCAATACCAATGAGACGCTTGATGTTGTACCATTTTGAGCGGAACAAGGCAGCCCAATAGGGAATGGGGTAATAGGTGTGGTCGGCGGTGGGCATACGAGTGACCACGGCGAACTTAGATTGCTTGTTATCGCTCTCAAGACGCTGTTTCAGGTCGAACCATGGGCTCTGTTCATTGAGCAGCGGAATAACCTCAACCTCTTTGGCATCTGGCTCATCACGCCACATTCCATAGAAAACATTAGCGATATGTCCATGTTTATCGGCTGGAGAAAAACGGCAATAGCACGCCTCCTTGCGAAGGATGCGCGCAATGCGCTTGCGATCATTGCTCAGTATGATGACCGTCACCGCAAAACTCCAGTGTTTCAAATCTTGCGAGACACCAAGGAAATAGGACGCAAGCGAGTTGTCGAGAAGCCAGTCCTCGACATCCTGGGCAACAGTAGCCGAAGCACCGTCGGTATTATAGCGCAACCCGCTGCCATAGCACATCTGTGCGTTCCACAGCAGGCAGGTGCTCATGGTTTCGTCTTGCTCGATGAGGTCAAGGACATTGTAGGGCAGTTTGTTGTCAGCACCCCACGGCATGTATTCCTTGCCATCGCTGAGTTTCATTGGCAAAATATCCTTCTGCTCACGGAACACGCTTGCACTATCGGGCAAAAATGCCGCTTTAGCCTCTACGCCTGGAATGTCTTCGACGCTAGGCACCATCAATCGTTCATAGTTTTTGCTCATATATATACTTTCTTACCGTTTAACTCAAAAATGAATACATCTCTAATGGTACGAATCTGACGGCTCGCCAGAATTTTTATCTGTCTCGTACCTTGCCTGAAGTTATAGCGCAGACCCACGCATTCTTTCAGTTCCATTACCGAGCCGTCCTTCTTCCACACCTTCAGGTTGACAGTCTGGCCAGAGTCAATGATTCGCCTTGCTTCGCTTATATGATATTCCAGTTCCATAGTTAATCGAATTGATAAGAGTAAGGATCCTGGAAGATGCGGGCATCATTGTCTGCCGCTGAGAGAGAAGCGCGGGCATCAGTGCGCTGCCATGAGAATTTCAGGCGGTTGGTTGCAGCGTTGTTGTCCGACTCTTCACTGTCACCTTCAAATATCACAACTTCCTTCCCATTGATGAGCATGACCTGATGGCTTGACAGCAACTGGTCGAGCCATTGGATTTCGTCGATCGACAAAGGTGCGGTTTCCACTTCATGAGACACCTTTGTCTCGCAGTCGTACAAAACGCTGTTACGGCGAACCGAGGCAAGTTTCTTGGTAGGCTTTATGTGGCTGGTAGTGGTACACTGCAACAATGCGAGCTCTACTACATTGAAGCAGTTGCGGAAGTAGAACGCACCCGTCGGCAGCGGGTTGTACACATAGAAATTCATCACGCGAGCACCGAGCCTAACAGCAACGGCGAGCACTTTCTTATCGGTACCAACAATGTCCATGGCATCACGCAAACAGACATCATGGTAAAACCATCCACCCTCTGAAAGAACAATATCTTGGATTTTCTCATCAAAAACCCTTACCTCGCCCTGTGCATTTTGTGTTGTGATGTGGTAGAACAGTTCCGAGGATTCCCCATCAGGAGAGTAGGCATGCAGTTTGTCTGCGATATTGTCCACCAGACGCTTGCTCTTTGCTGTAGTAAGGAAGTTGTTTTTGCACCAGGTGGCAGCATCGGTATCGGTGTCCTTGTCAAGATAGAGGACAGTGAAAGAAGCCAATTCTTCAAACTCCCCGGCATCTTCTCTGGCTATAATTGAGATATCCATCGATGAAGTCCCGCTAATGCGCATAAAATCCTCAATAAGTTCACGAACTTCATAGATGTGCACAATGCCATCGAATGGAGTCTGCACCACATTCAGCAGCACATCAGCACCTGCCATGATAGAGACTTCCAGTTCACGAGCTCGTGACTGGAACTCAAAATCAGGCACGCCCGATGAAAACATGAGCGGTGAGAATGTCGTTACAAGAGATGTTTCCATAAGTTTTTTGTTCAAATTTAGAACCAAAACAACGATTTACGAAAGACAGAAAAGCATCAGCTAATGCCGATGATTGAGAAACTGCTGTCAAAGGTTTGAGGCAGTTTCTCGCAACCGATATAGAGTGTATCAAAGGCATCTGTGCCATCGGTACGATGCTCGAGAAGGTTTTCTTCATCTTCGGCAAGTTTCTCACCGCCCTTGTTTTTCTTGAACCCATTACGACCTCGTATGACTCCCGCTGTCTGAATGGCGAGCAGAAGGTCATCGTTGTTCTGGCGGTTGAACATGGGCATGAGCCGCTGTTTCCCCGCAAATCCCTGGTTGATGAGCAGATATTTCTCATCGTGGCGCATAGGATTGCCGAGGTACACATCGATGACCTGCCAGCCGTGACGCTCGAACTCATTGCATATCACCCAGCGGAAGTCCTGTTCATTGACCGCATAATTGCTACCCTTGGCAGTTGCATCCCAGTAGAAAACCACGGTTTTGTTACCATGGAACTGGTAATAGCGACAGAAGTCAGCGATTAACTCAGGTATCTTGCGCTCAAATTTCACAAAGAAGGATTTCAAGACCAATAATCTGTCGCCACGGGGCTGACCTGCGACAATCCAGTTGATATTGGCATTGTAGTCCATACCGATACAGATGGGGGCACTGTTGTCAACATCTTTGTCGGCACGGCTATCAATGGCGGTTGGATCAAAGTGGAATCCCAACGAGTCGAGGTATTCAAAATCGCTGGCGTTGTACTTGTGCCGCTCACGCATCGAGGAATAAAAGCCATCCTTAGCAATGCCTATACGCTGGCAGAGGATAGAAGTTTGGAATGTAAGCGGCGTGAGGTCACGCTTCATCTGCTTGATATAGTTCTCTCCGAGCAGTTGAAGGTTTTCGATTGAGGAATATTCCTTGTAGTACACAGCGACCGAGCGCATACGGTTCAAGTCACGATCGAGGCGGCGCAAGTAGCCCTTCAAGTAGTCAGGGACTGGTTTGCCCTCCTGCTTGAGTGTGCGTATTCGCTGCTTCGTCTGCCAGATATGATAGACAGTGCCTTTAATAGTTTCGATAAGTTCCTCGTCCATCTGTTCTTGATAGTGCAAGAACCAAGACCCTTTAGAGGTCTGAGGCATATCAGAGAGAATCATCACACTGTGGTTGTAACTATGGGCACCGAAATGGCTCTTAATTCCACCATTAGCAGGGAACACTTCATCTTTAAGTTTAGCATAATCGATGAATTTTGCTTCATCGACGAGTACCCACGAAAGCGTCAGCGAGTTTGCGGATCCAGGGCGGTCTTGACTCAAGATAATGGCAACGCTTCCGTTGTAAAAACTGATAACATGCTCATAATACTTTGGGTCGGTGATAGGAGACTTGAAACTCTTCGGCGGTTTCTTCCCCACCACATAATGAACCCCCTCGAGGAACCCCCATCGCTTCCAAGCGGTGAGCAACCCCGGAATGGTATTTGTGAGACCATGCCTGAATGTTGGCACAACAATTCCCCCTGTGCTACCAGGCATGCGCTGCATGTTTCGTAACACAAAGGGAGCAGCGATACTGTCGGTCTTGCCTGTACGGCGACCGGCAACAACTACAGTAGTATTCGCACCGATAAGCTGGGTGAGTCGCTGCGGTTTGTTAAAGTATATGGGTTTCTTCTGGTCCATTGGTGAGGAACAAATCGTTTTCTTCAAGGTCGGCTTCTTCAAACTCCACATCCTCGATATCAAGGCTTTCCTTGCGGTATTTCTCAATCATTTCCTTGATGCGACGGTCAATATTCGGAGTTGGTTTAATGCCGAGTACCGATGGGTCGTTGGTGGCGGTGAACGGTTGCACCACAATGAGGTCAAACGGCATTGCCTGTTCGTCCTCAAGGTCAACACGATTATATTTGGCATAAGAAGAAGCTGCACGCTCCATGGTCTTGGTGTCTTTGCGCTTCTTTGCCATCTGGTAGGTCTCGAGCAACATTTGGTTGGCTTTCCAGCGGTGATAATCACGGCTGCTCGCCGACAAGGCCGGGAGCAGTTGCTTGATAACTGCGAGGTCGGCATATATTGCGCTCTCGCTCATGCCAGAACGACCCACGAACTCTTCAACGAACTGTCTGTCCGACAAGTCGGGATTAGCGAGAGTCCACTGGTATTCGTCGCGCACACGCATTAACCGGGCGACAACGACTGCATCATATTTTTCTTTTAGTTCGGCTTCGTTTGTAAACAGATCGAGCCGACAAACATCAATAATTTTAGGAACAGCCATAGTTTTTATTCATCGTCCTCCATATCAATGAGAGCTTTTTGCGCATTGTCCAGAGCAAGCGGCGAGCCAACTCTAGCCAACATCATCTCCTGCTTGCGCAATTCGATTTTCGAAGATACTTGCCCTCGGCGGTAAGCCAGTGCCATAGGACTACCTTTGATTTTCAAGTCACGCCTTAGTTGCTCGGGCTGGCGACCGAGGAAAACAGCGATGTCGCTGATGGGTAGAAAGAGAGAAGCAAGTTGCTCAATCTGCTGTAATTCTTTGTCGGAATAAGTCATTGAGAGGTACAGAATGATTGGTTATTAAGTCGTTGATTTGAGTTTTGAGAGCCGAGAACACTTCTTTGTCTGTAGAGACAAAAGCACTTTCATGCCTGTTACCTCGTGTAAGGTTTTGTGAGGTTACAACAGAAACGCACAAGCCACCATCACTTTCCACTAGCAAGATTTTACTGTGGTTGTCGGCAAGGAAGGTTCGTTCTATCACCTGGTCGATAAAAGCCCATAGTTTTAGAGTCTTATTGGTAGCCTTGAAGTCGAGCACAAGATTGAACTGCTTAACCCTGCCCGACTTTTCAATAAAGAACAGACGGCGCAGAAATTCCTCGCTGATAGAGAATGATGTCTGCCAAACGACAGAAGCCCCCACTTGCTCCAAGATCCACTCCAGGACATCAGCCACTTGGATTGAGTTGGTAAGATATGCCTGATTTGGACATGAAGCAAGAGGTTTCAACCATCGGTTAATGTTGTCATCACGCTTCATCAGATAACGCCCAGTTCTTTGAGCTCAGCTGTCATCTTCTCTGTCGGGTTGAGGACAGCCTTATATGCTTCGGCAAGTTTTGTCCTCAGTTCCTCTGTAGGGTTATTGCGGTATTTGCCTTTATTGAGGTTGATATAACCGACAGCCTTCTTGCTTGCGGCTCGGGCATCATCAGTAGTATCAGCACAACCTGTCGCAGGATTATAATTGTCATACAGAGCCCAGTTGTCACGACGCTGCTTGTCAAGAGCGAGTAGTTCCTTCAGCAATGGATATCTGTCACTATCAGGGCATACATGGCCAGGCTTTGTGGTGACGATTTCAAGTTCTGCACGAACCATCCTCATGCGCTGCAAGATGCTCTTGTTATCGACATACGCTTGTTTGATGTTATCAGGCAGCGAGTCATGGTCAGCGCGTTTACCTTTTTTGAATTCACTTGCGGGATTATCTTCTTGCAAAGAGAGGTGGGTATTGATAATCTTTTCAGCAGTTGTCTGCATTTCTTCCACTTGCTCATGGGTCACTTGCTGAACGCGGAAATTGAAATTCTTTTGAAGTTGATACTCAATATGACTTGCATATTTTGCGGGGTTGCGCATAATTTGCTGATACATGATTGTGTTACCTGTGAGTTTGAGAAGGAGCATTGCTCCCTCTTCAAGGTTGCGGCTGTCTTTTGGACTCTCGAGATAGTTTTGGACGCGCTGTGTAAATTTAGGATCGTGTTTCATAAAGCGTTGTTTATACCTGTAAAATAAATAAGATTTTTGCCTAATGGGGAAAGTAAATCGTCCATTGCCTTGAGCGTCTGTCCTGTAGTAACGAAATCATCAAAGATGATAAGATTCGGTTCTTTAGGCAGAATATTGAGCGTAAAAACCGCATTTACACGCTGCCTATTCTGGCACAATGCCACATCTTCATAAAAAGGGATGCCCAACAAATGCGCTATTTCCTCACTAATAAGAGTGGCAAAGTTCCTGACCTTGTGCCTTCGTTTGGGTGTAGTAGCCATTGCCCATAAACCTTGCTGGAGGTTTTTACCTATGACTTCGGCAATAAGCGGAGTGATATTTTGAGCGAAAAACATAATCATGGAGTCATCACTTTTTATATCAGTAAGAGTGCGACCATAAACCGACTTCTGCCATATCGATATAAAGAATACACCACTGCGCTTAGTAAGTCTAACCTTTCGCTCAAAGTCGCATCTGGCTTCGATAGACTTATCCCATCCTTTGCGTTTGTTCTCTGCAAAGAGGTCTTTAGTAGAAACATCGGGGACTTCCAAATCAATCATTATTGACGGCACATCACTCAAGAGGTCGTCAAGACTGTTGGCAGTCCCCGGTGTAAGGGTAGGATCCACGAGCAAATAAATTATTCGCCAGCGGGATTATTAGAGCAGTCGATTTCGCCGTCTTCGGTGTCGAGTGTACCTACATAGAACGGAGCTGCGATTTCATCAGTAACCTCGACGTTGATGGTGGTGCTGGCAGCATTAGTGCCTTGTCCCTGGTCCTGGTTAACTGTTGATTTTGTCGACCAACGATCATTGCCGAGGACACGATAGTTACCCTTCATGTCTTGATAGACATAAACCAGGTCGCTATTGTTGATGTAGCCAGCAGCAGCTGTTGCATCAGCAGTCACACCGTTGTGCACGAGCGTAGCCTTGTTGAGTTGAGTCTGGCTGGGAGCTTCACCTTGAGGCTCGCTTGTCACAGTACTCTTGTCAACATTGATATCAAGGTACTGCCACTTGGCATCGGCAGCCAGTTCAAAATTGCCAGTCAGCACACTTGTGGTAGGACGGCCAAAGTCATCACGGGCAAGCGTAGGGTACTTAACAATCTGGCTCTTGCTGGTGAAATACACACGACGGCGTATGCCAGGATATTGAGGCATTCCATCGCACCATGCCATGGATTTCTGGAGATTAGGACATCTTGTATTCATTGTTATGTCGCATTATTTGTTAAACTTAGGTATGAGACTCACCGCTTCCAGTTGAAGGCTTTACCTTAATAACCTTCAGGAAGCGCTTGTCGAGAGTACGGAACTGAACACCAAAGAACATCTTTGCAGCCACGGTGAAGGTGTCCACGTCCATACGCAGAACCTCAAGACGCTCGAGGTCGCTCATAGAGTCATAGCCATAGACCATGTTCATCTTGGGAGCGACAATCATGAGGTCGCTGCCAGCAAGGCCGTCCATGGGAGCGAAGGTCATGCGGCGGTTGCTACCCTCAACATAAGGCTGTTCGTAAGCGGTGTTGTAGGGCAGAGAAGGATGAGTGAGCTGGTAAGCCTCATTGTACTTGTCAACAACTGCGGGATCACAGTAGATGAAGCGCTGCTGACGGCGCAGCTGAGGATTAAGACCAAACTCGATTTCCTTCAGCACATCCACAGCATTAGCAGCGGTGATACCCTCGTCGAGGAGCACAAGGTTGCCATTCTCAACACTGATATTTTCGGCTGCGATTTCCTTGTTCACGATGGTTTCAAAACCATTGAAAAGGTCTTTTGAGGTGTTGCCCTCGGCATTTCGCACTGCATCGAAGAGTGCCAGCGAGAGGTTTTCACCTGCCTGCTTCATGATAGATCCAAGAATCAGCTTGGCCATCTCGCTTTTGCTTTGAGCATTGCCGAGAGTGGCAGCATGTTCGCCGAGGAGCGTCTGGACATAGTCATTGGGGACGAAGTCCTGGTTCATTGTTGCGAAGAAGATCTCGAGTTCCTGGAAGGTGATGGTTGTCGAGCCATCGCCACGCTTGTTGGGAGCGTAGGGATAGAACTGAGCTTCGGTATTCACGCCACCGAGGAACTGATTCGTGCGGCAACCGGGGAGACCAGTGAGAAACTTCACACTGTCCTTCATCGCGAACACGGGCATCATGAGCAGTTCACGACGGAATTTCTTTGCAGCGTCTTTCCAGTCCTGTTCACTGGGAGTAACTGTAATCAAATGATTTGCCATTGTAGTGTTATTTTAATTGGTTCAACATTTCGTTTGCATTGGCAACTGCTGAGAAGTAGTCGCTTGCAGGATTCTGTTCCTTAGCAGGATTTCCCTGCACTTGCTGTGAAGATGCAGCAGGCTGCTTGCGGAGGTCGGCAAGTTCTTGATCCTTGGCTGTGATTTGAGCCTTGAGGTCGGCAACCTCTTTATCGTGGTTAGCGATAGAGGTTCTGAGAGCCGACAAGTCGGCAGCGTCTTTCGCCATCTTGTCTTCAAGAGCCTGTGCCTGGTCTTCAGTAACTGAAATTTTGCCGTCAACGCTCTCAAGGTGTTCAAGCATGAGGACGGCACAAACATTAACATAGGTCTTTTTCATTGTGTCGATAATTTTTTGAGTTGAATTGTTATTGAACATGTCGGTCAACGCTGTGATGAAACGAGACAGCAAACCCTGCTTATTGCCGACAGAAGGCACTGGAATACCTTCGGCGGCCATAAAGTCAACAATATCCTCGGTCATGCGAGGTTTCTCATCCTCTGGAAGGTCGGTGATTTCATCCACAAATCCCCATTCAAGGGCTTCTTTTGCCGTGATCCAACCGCCCTCTTTCATCAAGTCGAGCAGAGCGTCGTTGTCCTTCTTGCATCGAGAGGCGTATGCCTGAGCGATGTTCAGGTCTATCTTATCAAGATTCTTCTTTTTCTTTTCGCATTCATCGATAAGTTCCTGCAGTTGGTCAGCATTCACCATATCCCACATAAATACCATTTGGCTGCATTTGTGCACAAGATACATGGCATCCTTGTCGATGGAAATGTGCTTTGCACCGAGCGAAGCGATGGTGGCAGCACTGGCGTTCATGCTCTCGTAATGGACATGCACATTGCCATGCCTGCGGAAAGCCGATGAAACACTAAAAGCCGTAGCGACATCGCCACCAACCGAGTTGATGAGCACATGCACTTCGGCTGACTTGTTTTTCTCGAGGACGTAGTCAACATAGTCGGCGTCGAAATTCCAGCCACCGACATATCCTTTGAGTTTAAGATGATATTCCTTTGCCATAACAATTAATTTTTAGCAAATTTATATCATCTTGCGCTCCCACTAAAAGACTTACAGGGCTACGGGAATGAGCGATTTTCTTGCTTGATGCGAGATTTCAACCGTCTTGACGGCAGGATCTCCATTTGTGGTACCAGTGGTAGAGGTGACTTTCATCACTGGGCGAGGTCGTTCACGGCAACCAATCAACCACCATTGGCCAGACGCTTGCTGAACTGCCCACACCACATTCTCTGATGAAGGAAGTTCATCGTTTGTACAGAAAGTAAAGGTGGTTTTTTCCACATTACCATTGTTGTCATCCTCCTCTACTGCCTGACATGTAGGTTCGCCGAAGAAAGAGACTCGGGTACCCGCAGCCATGACTGCAACGGGAATACCGGCAAGGTGTTTATACATCATGCCAGGAGAAAGTAATGACGCATGCATCCATCTGATTTCAGTGATGCCGGGTAGGTTAACGCATTTTTGTTTCATCTTGTGTCTATATGTTATTTTTCGTGTCAGTTAGTTACGGTTAGTGTGCGTTTGTGATGGTAAAATGCTGAGTTCGTAGCGATTTAACACACTTTTAACACCTATTTGCTTGTGCGTATTGTTTGCGCTGGCGAAAGTAGATTTGCCTGATGGTTTCCCAGCTTTTTTGATTGTCATCAATGCCATGGCGCAGCATCCACTCATATATCAAATCTGTGATGGGGAGTTCGAGGTGTTCCACTTTGTGCAGGTCACTCCACAGCAGCACACGGAACCTTACATAGATGATGTGGCAAAGCATTTCTTTTGCATGATTATTCAACCACCAGTAATAAGGCAGCGGCTTAGACTTGAACGATGGCAGTTCAATGGCAATTTCATCGGGTTGTTTTAGCGGAGGTGTTACCATATCTTTTGGAGGTTTGGTCAGCGTATGCTCCAGTACATCATTCTCGGCACTTCCTCGAGGGAAGCGAACAACGCCATTTTCGTCACCAAAGTCGTGCAGAACCCACTCGGTAAGGTATTGCGGTAGTTTGATATATACATTCATGAAAAGAAGGAACTTGGTTTCTACTGCAAAGTTACTCAAATTATCAACAAGGTTGTTAATAACTCTCAAATAAATAGTTTTAGAATACACAAATAGTTTTATAAAAAGTGCTATTGAGTTTTATAAAAAGAGTGTACTTTTAGTGCGCAATCGTGCTTTTTATGTAGTATTATATTGGTAATCAAGCAAATACAAAGAGTACATTTTTTGCACACTTCGTCGGTGCCGTACTAATGTACTGTGCGCACACTCGCGCACACTTCCGCAACGGCAAAGTGTACGCACTTAATTTGCTGATTTACAAATGTAAACACTATAACCGTACTAATGTACTTTTATTTTTCACTATTTTAGAGAAGAAAATAAAAAACACGAAGTGTAAAAAAATGCAGTCGCGAAAAGCCAGAAACGAGACCAGCGTCAAGGCGCGCCCAGGCGTTTCCCCGCACCCCTCTCGTGGCAGTGCATCGCAGGGCACAATCGTACAACTGTACTCTGTCATTCATATAAAACGGGGGACCGGGGGCGCGAGGCGATTTTCAAGGTGCGTTAAACACTTGATTTCCAACGAGCGTACTGAACAAAAATACCTTCAATTTTTGAATGCTTTTTGAAATCTTCCTGACATCAAAAAGTCAAATAATTGATTACCAAGAGAAAAATAGGGTTCAACAAGGGAAAATTTCCCTTGTTTGTGAGAACTCACCCCCCGTCCGCCCTGTGGAGGTGGGGGTGTTCCCCCTCAATCGCCCCTCCGCTATATGTGGCGGGGGTGCGGTACAATGCGGTGCGCGCGTGAAAAAAAACCGATGCCACGCAATGAGGTGACATCGGTTTCACGAGTGCTTCGTATTGATTACTTATGGCTGAAGTAACGGTAAACGACTATAGCAGCTCCTACAGCAAGGAGAGCGACTAAGAATACCCATGTGGTATCGGGAGGCTTGGCGACTGTTGTGCTGTCGGTAGCCTCTGCGCTGTCCTTGCCATGGGTGCTGTGATGGGCGGTGGAATCCTCGCGCTGTTCAATCTTCGCAGAAGTGTGCACGGCCGAGGTGTTTGCTGTCAATGTCGCATGCTTGGCTTTGAGCACTACTCCACGCTTGCGCTGGGGTAGAGAGCGAGGCGGAGCATCGACAGAGTCACCGATGGTCAGTTCCTCGGGGAATGACAGCTCTAAACTGTCCAGGTCCAACGAAAGCCCCTGGAGGAAGCGTAGCCTCTCGAAGGCTGCTGTTTGCTGAAGGTGCTTTTCGGTGGTGCTGGTTTCCTCTCTCTCGATGTGTGTGGCTTGCTTGGTGCTATGGCACGAAGCGAGGCACACCGATGCGGCAGCGAGCAGCATCGAGGTTATTAAGCGTGTCATGGGGCAAGATACTTGGTGATACCATCAGCGTGTAACTTAACAATGGCAGCTTTCCCCTCGTCGCTCGTCAAGAATGCGACATCCCGCGTGTTGTCCTGGAACAGATTCTCTGTGAGGACAGCTGGGCAGGTAGTCTTGCGCAGCACCCAGAAGTTTGCTTCGAGGTCGCAGTCGCCGTCTGTCTTGTCAATGCGGAACGGGCGCTGTGCAGGAGAATAAGTGCCATGCTTCTTCTCCCTCTCCATGATGTCAGCGTATGGTGCGAGGCACACACGAGCAGACTCATAGAGGCATTCGGCAAGAGCGTCGGCTTTGGTGGTGCCAACGGTGGTGAAGGCGCACCATCCGCCAGCGTTGTGCCACTTGCCATCGCTACCAGCGGCATTGACGTGAATGCTCACATAGATGCAGTTGCTAGGACCGCCGTTGGCTTCGACGATCTTATTGACAATGTTCGTGCGGTAGGCAAGCGATGGTTCGCCATCGGCTGTGATGTCAACAGTACACTTAATGCCGCGAGCCGTGAGTTCTGCATGCAGCATGTTGCAGATCTCACGCGAATACTGATATTCTCTGAACCTCTTGTCGGGCGAGCATTTGCCGGCAACATTGCTGCCGTGGGCAGTGCCAAGGATAACAAGTTTACTCATTTTGATTAGATTTAGAATTTGGTAATTGAGAATTTATTTTGTCATGTAGCGAAGCTTCAAGTTCATCGAACTTGTGCTTCGTGTACATTCCGAGGCCGAACATAGAGCCAGCGTAAAGAAGCGCCTGCCCGAGGATCCACAGGACGGAGTCATGAACTTCCCCGATGGGCGGTACCAGGAACCCTGCGATAGTGAGGCATGCACCAAAGATTAGCATACCCACAGCAGACCATGCAGCGATAGAGTCTTTCTTATTCGGTTTCATGATAGCTTTATTTTAGGGATTGTATGAATGCGTCTGCTTCGGCCTTTGCCTTACGGTTGGCATCGATGGCTTCGGTAATGTGTTGCGTCATCTGGGCGATGAACGCATGCACCTCGGTGATGTCGGCAAAGGTGTGCAGCACTGGGGCTTCATCGGTGCCGAGCTTGATGGTAGGCATGAAGCCATTGTTCTCGGCGTTCATTGCCCACATGGTGTAGTTAACCTGGTTTTCTGCGCTTAGCCAAACGAGCCTGCCGTGCCACCTCATGCCTTGGGTGATTTGCTCCTTGGTGTCGGCATCGATCTGCGCGAAAATCACCTGCCTTACCTCTTCGGGCGAAGGGCGGTGCTCAAAGGTATGGCAGTAGGACCAACCATACTCTGTGTCTTCGATTTCGGTGTAGCCGTAGTAAACGATCCAACGGCTGCGACCGATCTGCTTCAAGCTGTCGTTGCGGATGACAGTTCCAATTATCTTTTCCATAAAAATCAAGTTTATACAGCAAAGATAATATGCCTTGCCGGGCGGTAAAAAGACAGCCGCTCAGTGACTGAACACCGGGCGGCCGTTGATGCTATCGCAATGGTCAGGTAAATCGGTACTTGACCTTGTTGCCGGAACGCGCCACAACACGGCCAACTTGGGGACTTCCACCTTTTTCGGGTGCAAAGTTACTAAAAATTAAAAAAATCCGACCCGCAAAGCGGGTAAAATGAGTGGGAGCAGTCCTGCTCGGACTCTCCCACTGACGTTTTTCGCTGGCGAGTGCTACTCAACGATCTCGCATGCGCCCCTGAAGGCTAACCGCGAGCCGCTGAAGGTGAACGAGTTCGAGGAGTCGTTAGTCGCATTGACGTACACGAACCCGTGGTACGCATAGTAGTTGTAGCCGGAACGCGCCACAACACGGCCGGTGGAGGCGGTGTATTCCTGCTGGTCGCAGAAGAATGTGTCATAGTTGGAATTTGACACAAGGCGGCTCGGCACAACATCGCAGTAGCGTCCCCAGCGCACGCGGCAAATCTCGGTGCTGCCGCTCACGCCCTGCACGGCGCGCTCGCGGCCGTCGGGCATCTGGATGTGCCACACATGGTCAGCAACGCTGCCCGTCGGCACAGTGCATTTGTTGCGGAAGTAGGCGGCAAAGCTGGTTACATTCACGGCTACGCTGTCCATCCACTCGCGGCCGTTCGCCCACCAGTCCTCAAGGCACAGGGTGCGCGGACGCTGACCCGACACGCTCTCTCGCTTGGGGCTGCGGAAGGTCTCGCCGCCGCTCGTGAGCGTATTGGTGCCGCCGGTGACAGTGCCGTATAGTGAGCCGTTGCCGTTCACTGCCTGACAGTTGCGACGGCCATAGAATGCCATCCACAGCACATCGATGTCCTTGTGCATCTCGTAGTCAACAAGCTGGTAACCTGCACCGCGGCACTTGGCAAGGTTGCTGAAGTCCTTATAAGAACGGTTCATCGACAGCGTGCTCTGCGGCAGTCCCACGACAAGATCGCCCTGCTCGTCATACTTCCAGTAGGAAGATGTGCCATTGGTGCTTGTGCCGTAGAGCGGTGACTGGCCACTTACCGAGCGCAGGCGCCACAGTGCATCCTTGGTGGCCTTGTACATGCCCACGAGAGCAAACTCATGCTCTACCCAGTCGGGCTCGATGGCTTCCACTGCATCGCTGTCAACGGCAATGCACTCCTGGGATTCAAGACCGCGCACGGCGGTGAACACGAAGTCAACTGCTCCTTCAGGAACCGCGACAAACACATATTCGCCGCTGATGAAGTCGTTCTGGGCGTGCGACACGAGCGGAGCGACAGTGCTGATGACCTTGCCCGACGCATCAAGGAACGCACAGCCCACTGTATTGCTGTTGATGCTCGGCCAGCGCACCTGCTTCATGCCCTCCACATTCATGCGGTACACATTGTTGGTGCTCGATGTGTCAAGGAGCGAGCTGTCGAACGCTGTCCCCATGGGGAAGTTCTCTATCAGGAGGCTCGTGAACTCAGCGAGCAGGAGTTCGGCGAGCGGGTGGCGCTCTATGCGGCTGTAGCTTGGCAGCGGGCAGTGGGCCTCGCTCGACAGGCACAGGTACTTCTTATTGTGCAGGTGGTCGTTGATGCCCTTGTACCAGTACCGGGGCATGCCCACGAAGATGTCGTGCCCAACGCCGCTTGAGTCTTCAAGGTCGCTGGTGGTACGGCCGTCGGCGAGCACGTTGATGTCCTCGTCGCTTATCTGGCGCAGCTTCATCTTGCCGCCGGCAAACTCGCCCTTGTAGGCGTGGATGCTGTCGATGATGCGGGTGATGTGACCGCTGGGAACATAGCCCACCTTGCCGTCGCCGTCGTAGGTGCCGTTGTCCAGGTTGGTGATGTTGGCATCATAGCTCAGTGTCTCGTCAAACTCGATGACGGTGCACTGCGCATTGTGGATTGAAAGGTGCTCATAGTAGGCTTGCAGCTGGGCAAGGCGGTCGGGATCCATATACGAGGTGAGGCGGTAAGTGCCGAATAGTTCGGGCTTGCCGTTGCGGTTCTCGGCTCCCTTCACGCCCTTGTTCATCATGTCGATGAGCGCCTGGCCGTCGCCCGTGAGGTCGATGTCGGTGATACGCACATACTGCAGCTGGTTCCCTGCCGTGGCGAGGATGTCGCCCAGCAGGCGCACTGCGTCAAGCCTCGGGCAGCTCACGATGTTCACCGTCTGGATCTGAGCATACCCGTCGAGCGTGATGCCCTCGTAGGTGAGGTTGGGCAGGCGGTCAAACTGCAGCTGAACCAGCGTCTCGGGCAAGTGCATTCTGCGTATCACGCTTGCCGTCGGCAGGTTGACAGCAGTGATGCGGGAACCCTGCGCCTCGATGCGCTCAAGCGAGCGGCAACCGCTCACGTCGAGCGAACTCTGCAGCGTGGGACAGTTGACCACATTGATGTACTTCAGCAGCGAGTGGTTGCCCAGCGTGAGTGTGGCGAGTTTGCCCGTGTAGCCTGGTGTGGCATTGCCCACGGTAAGCGACTCGAGGAGGCGGCAACCGCCCACCACGAGCGTTGTGGGATAGAGCACGCTCAGGTCGCCCAGGTCGGCAATGCGGTCGGCTTGGTAGATGTAGGTCTCGGTGTCGTTCGGTCGGCTGCCTGCAGGGGCACTGAAGGTGTACTGCTGCCCCTTGCGCACAAGGCGGCTCGAGTAGCCGGCGTTGCCCGAGAAGCGGAAACCGAAGTACCAGTCCTGCGCTGCGGTGACTGTCACCTCTACCTTGCTGGGGACGCTGCTTGCGCCCTCGGTGTTGGCACGCAGGTACACCGCGCTGTCACGGTAGGAGCCTGTGCAGCGCTTGGCGTTGATGTAGGCAAATCGCTCATTCAGCACCCACTTGCGGTGGTGGGCGCGCGAGCCCTGGGCGATGTCGAGGTAGTTCTGCGCCTGGCCGTCGCCCTGACCGGCTACGCCGAAGCTGTCGATGTACTTGTAGCGAGAGTCCTCGTTATACACTGTTTCGCACCACTGGTCGCTCTGGCGCTCGTTGAACCAGTAGAGCGCACGGGCATAGATGAAATTGCCCTGGGCGGTGAGCCGCTCGTAGTTCGTGGTCTTGTCGGCATCCATCGTCTGCTCGATGAGGTTCCATAGTGCGCTGCTCTCTCCGTTGAACACCTGCTTGCCCAGGGCATCGGTGTCGTGCAACTCGGCGTATGGAGTGAACTGGATGCGGCCCTCGTTGTTGAGCGTGAGGATGGTGTCGTTGTCATAGAAGATGGGATAGCACAGTCCGTCGTAGAACGCCCACATCATGTTCTTTGCGCCCTGGTCAACGGCAAGCAGCCCCTCTCGCAGGTTGTCGTATGCCAGCAGCATGTCCTTGTGGAAGTAGTTGCCCGCCTCGGCTACAAAGCGAGCCTTGCGCTCTGCCACCTGCTCCTCGGTGAGCGTGGTGTCGGTGATGTCGAGCGACACGAGCCAGTCAACGATGCGCTTGAGCTGGGCGGGAACCCTGCCGCGGCCATAGTCGGCATTGAGGTCTTCGCAGTCGGGGTAGCGTGGCTCGAATGCTCCGCCCCAGTATGGAGCATGGCGTGTGCCCTCGCCGTCCACGGGAAGTGAGTCGCTGTCAAACCAGTCGGCAATATCGTCGCCGGTGACCTGCGAGGTGAAGTCGCTCGCATGGAACAGGCACATCGGGTGTCCGTTGTTGGTAAACTCCCAGCACTCGGCGTTGTTCTCGATCATCTTCCCTGACTTTGCCTCGGCAAGGCCGTTGGCAAGGGCGATGGTTGCGCCGGCACGGTTGCGCCATGCCTTGGATTCGGCATCCCATTGCCACAGCTCGCCCAGGTCCTGCCATGCGCCCTGCTCGGCATTGTACTTCACGAGGTGGTTGAGGTGGGTTCCGTCGGCTGTGGACTTGATGAGATACTTCAGCTCACCGCCTTCGGCCGCTTCGAGGGCATCGGCATCGCCCTGCAGCTGCGCAAGCGTGCCTTGCCACAGCAGGTAGTCGCTGCGGTTGACCATGGCGTCGTTGTAGCCGGCAATCTTCTCAAAGCCGAAGGTGTCGGCAGTCGATTTGTCGTTGTTGAAGTTGTACTTGCCTATGAAGGTGCGCGGGCTGCTCTCGGTCTCCTGGTGGAACATGAGCACGGGGAAACCGAAGATGGTGGTGCGCACCGTGGGGTCGATTCTCTGAGGCGGGGTGAGGATGCCCGACGAGGCGAGCACTTCGCCTATGAAGTTGGCGGCTCCCGTGTTGTGTGTGCCGCTGGACTCGGCAAAGTCGGCCTTGAGGCAGAAGGTCTTCACGGCTTTCTGAGGCACGAGGTTGCCGTGTCCGTCCACGCCGCGCAGGGCATATTTCTTGGCTGTCGAGCCGCTGTGCGTCATCGTGATGTCCTCCAGGAACTTGAACTTCCAGTTCTTGCGGGGGTAATACTGCGACGAGGTGCCCTGCACGTCGTTCTGCACCTTGTTGCACGAGAATGAGCATTCGGGGTGCGGGCGGTCTTCATAGATGACCTTGGTGTCTTTCTTCTTGTCGCCTTTGAACTTGGGCAGCGTGCCCACGAAGGTGATGCACGGTATCTGCTGCACGGCTTTTTCGTAGTCCACGGCATCGGCGTTGTCGTCGTTCATGATGTCGTTGCGCTCCAGCTTGGCAAACATCACGGCCGTGTCGTCCATGTCGGCAATGTAGTTGTTCACCATCTGGCGCATGCCCAGCGAGGTGTTATAGACCCTCACGTTCCAGATATCGAGGTCACACAGGCGGTTGCCCATGGTGATGGCCACTGGCTCATTCTGCACGAAGTAGTCGCTCGTGTCATACTGCTGCACGCCGCTCAGCACGCCGTCGAGATACAGGAGCATGAATCGCTGCTCATCCACACGCTGGATAACGAAGCCCACTCTCACGCGCTCGCCTTGCTTGAACTTGCTGCTCACGCGCTGGCGCAGCGCACTCTGCATGAAACATTCCTGGGCAGTGATTTCAAAGCCCACAGTGCCGCTCATGCAGCCAATGAGCACTGCTTCGGCGTCGTGGCAGTTGGTGGCGGTGAACTCCACCTCGATGGTCTTGCCTTCGAGCTTGCAGTCCTCGGCAAAGATGTTGAGCGGTATGCGGCACTGCGCTCCCCCGGCGAGGTGGAGCGACACGAGGCCCTTGCCGTCTGCTAGCCAGCCACTCTGCGTGTCAAAGGGACAGTCGGTGAACTCGGCCGCCGTGGTGTTGCCGTTGGCATCGGTAAACGACCACTCGCCCTTGTTCGAGGCGGCGTTGCTGCGCCCGCTGGCAGTGAGGTGGAGTGACAGTGCGGCTGTCTCTGCAGTAATCTGGTGTGAAGCGGGAACCACTTCCACCTCTATGTCGCGGGTAACCTCACCGCACTTAATCGTGAGCGTCGAGGTGCCCGCCTCGCGGCTGCGGTGGCTCACGGTGTGGCGGTTGCGGTCCACGTCCATCGAGGTGAGGACCACGCCGTCGAGCAGCACTTCGATGTGCGAGGTGATGCTTGCGGGGTCGTAGATGGCAAACGGCACCGTGAGCGTGTCATACTGGGTGACCTTCACCCTGTCGCACTCGGTGGCGATGATGATGTCGCCTGTGCCCTGGCGGGTGATCATCAGGTCGAAGTAGAGGCGGTTGCTGGTGAGCATCACGCCGTCGGCAATCTCGCGCTCGGCCCACACTTCGAGGGCATGCGCTCCATGGGCGAGACCGGCTGTGGGTATGTCCTTGATGCTGGTGGCTCCGCTCGAGGTCACTGTCATGGTCGACAGCGGCTCGCCGTCGAGGGTGAAGTTCACGACTTTGGCTCCGCTGCCGTTGACCGTGAAGCGGAAGGGTATCACCGTGCCGCTCTCGGTGAGGGTGGCGAGCGAGTAACTGCTGGCGATGCCCAGTGTCACCACTGTTATCTTGATGTAGGCGCTCTGTGCCACCACGCCGTCGTCGGCTGTGATGCGCACGCGCACGCTGTTGGTGCCCACGGTGAGCCAAGGCGACACGTCAAACGAGCCTATGCCCTGCACCACGTCCTTGCTCTCCACGCTGCTGCCGTTCACGATGAGCTCGGCACGGCCGCCCAGCTGGTCATCGACGCCTGTGGTGATGTTGTAGTGGCGCCAGGTGAAGTCCACGCTGCGGGTGTCGCCCTCCTTGAGGGTGGCGATGAGCCCGTTGTCGATGGTCAGCTCTATGGCTGAGGGGGTGATGTCGCTGCCTCCGCCGCCCGCGGGGATGGTGACGCTGTTCATCACGTTGCCGTCAGCGTCCAGCAGGGAGAGTTGGTTGGTCGAGGCATCGAACTGGAACCCGGCGGCAAGGCCGCTCTGCATCTGCTCGAGTGCTGCGCTCACTGCTGCATTGCCCACGGGGTTGTTGCTTTCCTTGTTGAGCACATCATCCACGGTGACGCTGTAGGCGAGGCGCACGAGTCCATCGCGTCCGGGTGTCACGGGGTCGCCGTCGTTGAACTGCACGCCGCGCACTGTCGAGTGCCAGGCGGTCTCGTCGGCCCAGTCATCGAGGCGCATGCCGCAGAACTGCCATGTCTGCCATTCGCCGGCTCCGCTCATGAAGGTGATGAAGCGGCCGCTGGCGCGCAGTTCCTCGGGCACTGCCGCTGCCGCTGTGCCGCGGTTGTAGTAGCCCTCGGCCTTGGGGACGAGTTCGTTCACATTGACCACATTGCCCGTGGTGCTTCCGCTTGCGCCGAAGGGCTGCCACGATGCCTTGTCGATCCACGAGCCGCCCTGCCATTGCCAGTTTTCGATGCCGCCGTCGGTGTGCAGCGTGATGACCACCCCAGTGACGCGCGCGGCACTGTGCTGGTCGCCGTCGGTCAGGGCGAGGAAGGTGTCGAGCGTCAGCGCATGGCCTTGTCTGCCCGCAAGCATGTTGCCGTTAAAGAACAGGCGAGGCTTCAAGCCGTCCTCGGTGGCGGCGGTGCGGGCGGTCAGCCCGGCAATCTGCGCGCTGAAGTCCTTGCCCATGGGGGCGAGCTCGGCACGCTCTTCCTGGTAGTAGTAGAGGGTGTCGGTGCTCGTGCACACATACGCCTTGAGGCTCAGCGGCGTGTAGTCGTCACCGCTGTAGAGCGAGCGGTCAGCCCAGTCGAGGTAGTAGTTGTAGAGGGTGTTGAAGTCGGCAAGGTCTTTCACCGCCAGCAGCTGAGCGTCGGTGAGGCGCGTTGCCACTGCGGGATTGGCGGCGGGTGCCTTGGGGATGGCGGGCGAGAGTTCGGCCAGCAGCGACGATACCGCCACGGAGGTGCGAACGCCCAGCACAAACTGGCGAAGGCTCTCCACATAGAACACCTGTGCGTTGTCGTCGGTGCTCTTGCTTTCACTCTTGCCGCTCTTCACGGTCACAGCGCCCAGCACGGCACTGAACTCAAGCACATTGGCGAGGTTGTCGGGGATAAAATCCCCGGGCACCTTGCCGTTCCCGTCGAGAGGAGCAATGCCGCCCGCCTTGCCTATCAGGTTAAGCAAGTCGGCAACGCCCTGCAGGGCTTGCGCTGAAGCCTCTGTCGCTTCTCCGCTTGCCGTCTGCAATGCTTGTATCAGGGCGGTAAGGCTCTCGACTGCTGCGGTGGCTGCCTGCGCTGCGGTCTTGCTCTGCTCGGCAGTAGCGTTGGCGGCGTTAGCCACATTCTGCGCGCCCACTGCCATGGTAGCGGCATTGTTTGCGCTGGTGAGTGCGTCGCTGGCCTTGCCCAGCGCATTGATAGCGTTGGCTTTGGCTGTCGCAACATCGTCGGCCATGCCGCTGGTGTCGAGGTTGGGCAGGAAGTCAACGATGCTCTGCAAGATGTAGCCCACGTTCTCGGGCGATATGCTTGCAGACTCTGTCTCGGCTCGCAGTGCCGAGATGAGTTGGGTTAAGTTGGATGTGTCTATCATTCCATGAGTTCACTCTAAAAAGTCGGCGAGCCGACTTATGACTAAAATTACGTTAGTTTAACACTAAATCGGTCTTTGAAATTTTGTGATCTGGAGAAAAATGCGTATATTTGTATAGAAAATCAAGCACATAGACATGTTCAAGAAATCGA
>NZ_JAZLLZ010000089.1:0-2705 GCF_045598405.1 Sodaliphilus sp. | reverse complement strand
CGCCATCGACTCGCTCATCCTCCAGGCCCCCGACAGTGCCTGCGGGATGCTCGCGGCATACCCCGCCGACTCGCTCACCACCGACGATGACCGCGCCTACCACGCACTGCTCACCACCATCGCCGACTACAAGGCCTACCGCCCCGCCACCACCGACAGCGCCATCAACATCGCCGTCAACCACTACGACCACGACGGTGCCAACCCCGACCACCGCATGCGCTCCCTCCTCTACAAAGGCTGCGTCATGGAAGAACTAGGCGACCCCAAAGCCGCCATGCGCAACTACAAAGAAGCCCAATATGCCTGCCCCGACAACGACAATTTCCACCAAGGCTACATCCACTTCCGCATTGGTGCGTTATTTCAATATCAATTCAAATCCCAAAATGCAATTGAGCATTTCAAAAAAGCATCTGAGTACCTACGTGTTGCCAATGATACATTATTTTATATAACGACTATAAAAAACATAGGGGATCTATACTGCACAATCGACCAAGACAGTGCCAATACCTATGCTCAACGTTGTATCGAACTAGGTCAAAAGAATAATGACGAATCTCTTAGATTGTTCGGTTATACAATTAAATCAAGACTATATTTCTATAGAGAAGAATGGGAAAAGTCTATAGAATGGTCTACAAAAGTTAAAAATGCACCTGTTGATTTTATACAAGGAAACGATATTTATTACTATTTATGCCTTTCATACATAAAAATAGGCAATATTGATTCTGCACAGAATGTTATGGACATGATACCGACTCCAAAAACAACATCTGACAGTTTGAGTTATTATCAATGTCTTTCAGATCTCGCCAAAGCCAAGCACCTTTATGACAGTTCTGATGAGTACCAAAAAATCCCTGACAACATTAATTCTTCTGTTGATGCTATGTTGCAAGATGACAGCTTGGTTATGATTGAAAAAGACATTGACTCAAAAACACTAGAGCAGAATCAAGGGAGAACTATATTAAGCTATATACTGCTCATATTTTTCATCCTTTTATTTGTGTTTGGTGCAAGTGTTTTTGTCCACCGCAAGCACAGGCGTGCACTTCGTGTTTTCGAGAAACAGCTGAATGAAGCCAAATATAACACAAAGCAACTTATCGACCAGTTTGAAAACATTGTTAAGGAAAAAGACAACGCATTATCCCAAATCATAAAAGACAGGGGCAAAATTGACACGGAAAACCTTGAAACTCGAAAGAAACTTATAGAATCCATTGAAGGAAGCCTTTCGTGTTATTCTTCTGTACTCACAAATGTGCTAAAACAAATGAAAGCCACAAGCAAAGAGAAGAACACTAAACTCGCGTCCATCATGGACGATGAATTCTTTGCCCAGCTCCACTTGTATCTCAATTTGAGATATGACAACATCATTGAGAAACTCACTAACGGAGGTTTAAATCTCAACAAGGAAGAAATAAATATCATCTGTCTTGACCTATGCAAATTCCCCAATACAGTTATTTGGTATTATAGCAAGTGTGGTCGTTCTCACAGTGTACTTACAAAAAAAAGAATAATAGCCCAGAAAGTAATCAATTCTTCCGACATCAAGGACATACCTCAACTATTCCAAAAATAAAATCAGTATAAAGAATTTAAAATGTATAAAACTCAACTTTAGCATGTAAAACCATTTGAGCCTCACCTATTTGATCCAATTAGCGTCCTGCTGGACGCAGTGCGTGTTGCATTTCTTCCCCCACCGCCACTTCGTTCGGCGGTGGGGGTTATTTAGGTATTGTCCTGCCGGACAATAAATTAGCAATATTTATTATCAAATGCTAAAGTTGAGTATAAAACAACTATCCAAGCTAAAAAGGCATCCTATTTAGCAACATCCAATCATAAAATTACAATAACCACATTTACAACACACATATATCCAGCAGTTTATATCTAATATCATATTTTTTTCACCCCCCCCTCGCGTAAGTTATTCGTTTTTAAATAATTAACTCAATAGCACTTGTATGGTTTTTTATCTACTGTTAATCAGCGTGTTATAACCCAAAATAGCACTAAAATTATTTTGATGTAAAAAATTAATTCCGTTACTTTGCAGTCATAAACCAATATTTTTTACATTTATGAAACAAAAACTTTTATTATTGATTTCACTTGTTTTAATTTTTAATGTCAGCCTAAATGCTAATGTTGATTCAATTAATGACAATCAAAAGCGTGTTGTTATAATTAATGGAAACCATCGTCCACAACCACACGTTTGTGAACCTTTAGTGCAGTTTTACACTGCATCATCTATTTTAACCATTGATTTTGGCAACCAGCCGGTGAACAATTTTATTGTCACCATTTCATCGCTTTATGCCGATGTTGACTACTATGCGACATCTACCTTCACGACAATTCCCATCGCCGTGGACGGCATCAGTGACTATTCCATCACTATCGAGACCGGGGACGGTGACCTATTCGAGGGCACACTCTATGCCGCCGACTACGCTACCACTGCTACATTTTAGCTCTCACAAACTTAAAACGGCTGTAATTGCCAACTTATTTATTTGATTTTCTCCTATTCCTCAAATCCGCAGTATAAAATTTGTTAACGTTTTTGCACGCGTTAGAGGGGCATCGCCTGGCCGGATCGGTGGCAACGTGCTAAGTTCTGTGTGTTTTTGTCACGAGCGGGCACACTGCCCCTTTCCCCAATCCTTTCG
>NZ_JAZLLZ010000088.1:0-13954 GCF_045598405.1 Sodaliphilus sp. | reverse complement strand
TCTACACAGTCATTTCTATTCCTCAAATTGCAAACATTTCAATGATCTTGTGCCTTCGTTGTTCCCGAAAGCGAGTGCAAAATTACAACAAGTTTTTGAACTGGCAAAATCTTTTCGGGATTTTTTTTGATATTTTTTATTGAATGGCGGGTAATGTGTTGTGTGATAGTATGATAGCGAAGTGTTAACGAATTGTTAAATATTTCACGGCGGGCGGAACGGGGCGCGATGCGGGGCGGAGGGGGCGGTGATAGAGGGCGATAGATGGTGATAGATGGTGATAGATGGTGATAGATGGTGATAGATGGTGATAGATGGTGATAGATGGTGATAGATGGTGATAGATGCGATAGTTGCAATAGTTGCGATAGTTGCAATAGTTGCGATAGATGCGATAGATGCGATAGTTGCGATAGTTGCGATAGTTGCGATAGATGGCAATAGATGCGATAGAGGGTGATAGAGGGCGGTTGTTGCTTTGTCCTGCGGAGGTGATTTTACTTGACTGCTATCTGGACTATTATAATAATGTAATATTTTTATATATTATATATATAAGGTGTGAAGGGTGATTTTTTTGTGCTGGATAGTGGGTGGTGTGTATTGATTTTTTTTATACCTTTGCGCCGAAATTTAAAATTACATTACTGAATATGGCAAAAAACTTGGTTATAGTTGAGTCTCCTGCAAAAGCGAAGACTATCCAGAAGTTTCTGGGTAAAGACTATGCTGTGATGTCTAGCTATGGTCACATACGTGACTTGCACAAGAAAGACTTCAGCATTGATGTGGAAAAAGATTTTACACCTATATATGAGATACCGAGCGACAAGAAGGAACTGGTGCGCGAGCTGAAGGGTGCAGCCGAGAAGGCAAGCATGGTGTGGCTGGCGAGCGATGCGGACCGCGAGGGAGAGGCTATCTCATGGCACTTGTATGAGGTGCTCGGGCTGAAGCCTGAACGCACACGCCGCATTGTGTTTCATGAGATCACCAAGCCTGCAATCCTAGCGGCAATAGAGAATCCTCGCGAGATAGACCTAAACCTCGTTGACGCCCAACAGGCGCGCCGCGTGCTTGACCGCATCGTGGGCTTCGAACTGTCGCCAGTGCTGTGGAGAAAGATCAAGCCGTCGCTCTCGGCCGGCCGCGTGCAGAGCGTGGCTGTGCGCCTGATCACAGAGCGCGAGGACGAGATCAAGGCGTTCACAAGCGAGGCTTACTACCGTGCAACTGCCCAGTTTGCGACAGAGGACAATGTGATGTTGAACGCAGAGCTCAACCGTCGCCTGACGGACAAGAACGACGCGATGGCCCTGCTCGATGACTGCAAAAAGGCTACGTTCACAGTGAGCGAAGTGACAGTGAAACCCATGAAGAAGAACCCTGCACCTCCGTTCACCACCTCTACCCTACAACAGGAAGCAGCACGCAAGCTAGGCTTCTCGGTGAGCCAGACCATGCGCGTGGCACAGTCGCTCTATGAAAGCGGACACATCACCTACATGCGTACCGACTCGGTGAACCTGAGCAAACTGGCTCTTGCCACCATCAGCGACGAGATCAAGCAGAACATAGGCGAGGAATACCTCAAGATGCGCAACTACCGCACCACCGCGAAGGGCGCGCAAGAGGCTCACGAGGCAATACGCCCCACCTTCATCACCAACCACGAGATCCAGGGCACCGCACAGGAGAAACGCCTGTATAACCTGATATGGAAGCGTACTATCGCTTCGCAAATGGCTGACGCTCAACTCGAACGCACCCAAGTGGATATCAACATGAGCAACCGCAACGAGAAGTTCATCGCCAGCGGCGAGGTCATCAAGTTTGACGGTTTCTTGAAGGTGTATATGGAATCGAGCGATGACGAGTCGCAAGATGACGACCTGAACATGCTTCCCGTGCTCAAGAACGGCAGCAACCTCGAAGCCAGCGAAGTGGTGGCAATGCAACGCTACACCCAGCAGCCCTCGCGCTACACCGAGGCATCGCTGGTGCGCCGTCTCGAAGAACTGGGCATAGGCCGTCCATCAACCTACGCGCCCACAATCTCGACCATCCTGTCGCGCGACTACGTGGTGAAGGGCGAGAGCAAAGGCGAGAAGCGTGAATATGAGGTGATCACATTAAAGAAAGACAAAGTGACCACCCGCACCAAGAGCGAACTCACCGGTGCAGAGAAGGGCAAACTCATCCCAACCGACATAGGCATGGTGGTGAACAGCTTCCTGATGCGTTTCTTCCCGTCGATCATGGATTATAACTTCACCGCCCTGGTGGAGCAGAACTTTGACGATATTGCCGAGGGCAAATCGAAGTGGAACAGCGAGATAGGCAAATTCTACGAGTCGTTCCACCCTCTCATCGAGAAAGTATCGACGCTGCGCCTCGAGCACAAGGTGGGCGAGCGCGTGCTGGGCAACGACCCCAAGAGCGGCAAGCCCGTGAGCGTGAAGATAGGCCGCTTCGGTCCGCTGGTGCAGCTAGGCAGCACCGAGGACGAGGAGAAACCCCGCTTTGCATCGCTGCAGAAAGACCAGAGCGTATCGACCATCACCCTGGAAGAGGCGCTCAAGCTCTTCGACCTGCCCCGCACGCTGGGCGACTTTGAGGGCAGCGAGGTGGTAGTGGGCGTGGGGCGCTTTGGTCCCTACGTGCGCCATGCGGGCAAGTTTGTGTCAATCCCCAAAGACATGGCGCCGCTGGAGCTCACCCTGGAGCAGGCCCAGGAACTCATCGAGTCGAAGCGCAGCACCGAGGCCTCGCGCGTGCTGGTCACCTTTGACGAAGAGCCCGAGCTGCAAGTGCTCAACGGACGCTACGGCCCCTACATCAGCTACAAGAAACAGAACTACAAGATTCCGCGCAAGATGGATGCGGCAACCCTCACCCTGGAGCAATGCCGCGAAATCGTGGCCGACGAAGCAAACGCATCAAAGTCGACGAGCCGCCAACGCGCTGTGAAGAAGTAAAAACATGCACGGGGCACGTCCCCGTGCACACCCAAGCATAAAAGACGATGAATGAATCACTGCTGAGCCAACTATACCTCAAGGAAACGGCCTTCCAGAACCTGATGCAGGAGCGCATATACAATGTGCTCCTCATAGCCAGCGACTATGACGCATTCATGCTCGAGGAAGATGGCCGCGTGGAGGAACAGATATTCATGGAATATGTGTCGCTCAACTTGAGTTCACCTCCGCGCGTTACCCGCGTGCGCGACTATGCAAGCGCCGTTGCAGCCCTTGACAAGCAGCAGTTTAACCTCATCATCGCCATGCCAGGCGTGGACTTGAGCGAAACCTTCACCAAGGCAGTGGAGATCAAGCATTCGCACCCCGACGTGCCCTTTGTGGTGCTCACCCCGTTCTCGCGCGAAGTGTCACGCAGGATAGGCGGCGAGGACTTGAGTGGCGTGGACTATGTGTTCAGCTGGCTGGGCAACGTGGACCTGCTGGTGGCCATCGTGAAGCTGCTAGAGGACAAGATGAACGCTCCCGTGGACGTGAACGAGGTGGGCGTGCAGATGATCCTGCTGGTCGAGGACTCGGTGCGATTCTACTCGTCGATCCTCCCCACCCTGTATAAATTCATCTTGCGCCAGTCGCTCATCTTCTCGACCGAGGCGCTTAATGCCCACGAGTCGATGCTGCGCATGCGCGGCCGCCCCAAGGTGATGCTTGCACGCGACTACGAAGAAGCGATGCTCCTCTATGAGACCTACAAAGACCACATGCTGGGCGTGATAAGCGACGTGTCGTTCAAGCACGAAGGCGTGAAAGACAGCAAGGCAGGCATCAAGCTAGCCCACGAGCTGCGCAAGCGTGACCCTTACATGCCCATCATCATCGAGTCGAGCGAGAGCGAGAACAGCGAGCTGGTGGACACATTCGGCGGGTGTTTCCTTGACAAGAACTCAAAGAAACTGCCCGTGGATCTGGGCAAGGCCATCATGGACAACTTCGGATTTGGCGACTTCATTATCCGCAACCCCGAGAACGGCACCGAGATCATGCGCTTCAAGGACCTGAAGGCACTGCAGTATGGCGTGCACAAGGTTCCAGCCGAGTCGCTGTTGCACCACGCCAGCCACAACGACATCTCGCGCTGGCTGTACTCTCGCGCGCTGTTCCCCATAGCGCAGGTGATGAAAATGCACCGCTTCACGAGCATCGACGAGGCTCCGGCAGTGAGACAGCTCGTCTTTGACCTGATTGTGAAGTACCGCAAGATGAAGAACCGCGGCGTGGTGGCAGAGTTCAAGCGCGAGCGATTTGACCGCTACTCGAGCTTTGCTCGCATAGGGCAGGGTTCGCTGGGAGGCAAAGGTCGCGGCCTGGCATTTATCGACGCTATGATCAAGCGCAATCCGGTGTGCGACAATTTCAACGGCGTGGTGATAAGGATACCTCGCACGGTGGTGCTGTGCACCGACGTGTTTGACGAGTTCATGGAAATGAACGGACTGTATCCGCTTGCATTGTCTAATGTGCCTGACCAAGAGATACTTGATGCATTTCTCAAGGCTCGTTTGCCCCAGAGCATCATCGACGACATGTCGTCGCTCTATGACGTGATCGACGCGCCGCTGGCAGTGCGCAGCTCGAGTCTGCTCGAGGACAGCCACTACCAGCCGTTTGCAGGAGTGTATTCCACCTATATGATTCCGCACCTGAACGACAAATCCGAAGGCGTGGAATTGCTGGCAGGCGCCATCAAGGCAGTGTATGCCAGCGTGTTCTATGCCCAGAGCAAAGCCTACATGGTGGCGACAAGCAACGTGATCGACCAGGAGAAGATGGCGGTGATAATACAAGAAGTAGTGGGCAAGCAACGCGGCGAGCACTACTACCCCGCCTTCTCGGGCGTGGGCCGCTCGCTGAACTACTACCCCACGGGCAAAGAGCAGCCCGAGGACGGCGTTTGCGAGCTGGCAGCGGGCCTGGGCAAGCACATCGTGGATGGCGGCCAGGCGTTGCGATTCTCGCCAGCACGCCCCAAACACGTGCTCCAGACCAGCACCACCCAACTGGCACTTCGCGACACGCAGCGCACCCTGTGTGCGCTCGACACCACGCAGGCCGAGCAGCAGTTTGCCCTCGACGAGGGTTTCAACATCCCCAATCTGCCCGTGCAAGAGGAAGCACGCGCGGGACACCTGCGATACATGATATCGACCTACGACGCGATGAACGACTACATCGTGGATAGCGACAGCGCACGCGGACGGCACCTGGTGACATTTGCCAACGTGCTCAAACACGGCGTGTTCCCGCTGGCTCCCGCCGTGAAATTCATGCTCGAGCTGGGTCAGGAGCAGATGGACCGTGCCGTGGAGATTGAGTTTGCCGGCAACATCGCCGACAGCCCCAACGACGACCACCGAGGCGAGATATACTGGCTGCAGATACGCCCGATGGTAGATCGCCGCGAGATGCTCGACGACGACATTCACAACGTAGAACAAGATAAATTACTCATAAACAGCACAAAAGCACTGGGACACGGCCTCACCGACGGCATCACGGCTGTGGTGATGGTCAAGCCCGAGAAATTTTCGTATGAAAATAATTGGGCTATTGCTAGTGAAATTGCAAAAATAAATAGTAACTTTACAAACTCAGGCAGCAACTACATCCTGATGGGTCCCGGCAGATGGGGTTCGAGCGACGCGGCACTGGGCGTGCCCGTGAAATGGACCGACATAGCCGCAGCCCGGCTCATCGTGGAGCAGTCGCTTCCGGGCAAACGCATAGACCCCAGCCAGGGATCACACTTCTTCCAGAACCTGACATCCTTCGGCGTGGGTTACTTCACTGTGGGCGAAGAAGGTGACGGCAGCCTTGTCGATACCGACTTCCTCAATTCATGCACAGCAAGCTATGAGAGCGAGTGCGTGAAAGTGGTTACATTCGACTCACCGCTCAAGGTGGCGATCAACGGCATCAAGGGCATGGGAGTGGTGATGAAACCCGGTGACAAATGAATTAAAAACAAAAAAAGAAAACATTGAGATATGTCATTCTTTAACAACCTGAAAAGAGCTTTCGGCTTCAACGACAACGGCGAAGACCTGGACGAGGATGTGGACTACGAGTTGACACGCTCGCCCTTCTCCAACCCCTTTCGCCACGATGATAAAACTCTCACCGAGCGAGATGACTCACCCTCATCCCCAGGCGAGGCCGACGTGGTGCACCCCGCACGCGTAGAGCCCGAGTTTGAGGAAGAACGCATTGTGCCCAGGCGCCAAGCGGTTGAAGAACCCGTGAGTCCCCAGTCAGAGCCTCGCACCCAGCAGGCTCCCGCCAAGGCGCAGAGAACCGAGCAACCTCTCCCCCAGCCCAAGCACGAGGCGAGAGAGGAGCAGCAGGAGACGTCGGCCCCACAAGCCGTGGCACCCAGCAGCGAGCTCGTTGACGCTGTGATAGACCTTATCAACTCGTCGCTGCCGCCCATGATGAAGCAGTATATCGACACAGCAAGCCAGCGACGCGACGTGGAGAAGAAGCTTGCCCCCTTTGCCGCCGCACAACCCGCCGCACAACAAGCGGCAGGCACCGGCGATGCCGACCTGAAGGCACGCCTCAAGATGTGTGACATACAGCGACGCGCCGCACAGAACAGAGCCAACGACCTCTCGGCACGCATCAGCGAGCTGGAAACCGAGAACGAGAAACTTGAAGTGGATCGCAAGTCGCTAGAAAACAAGATAAAAGTGCTGCAAGTCACAGCCGGCAATGCGCCCGTAGCCAACGACACAGCGCGCGAGGAAGAACTTGCAGCAGCCAAGAAACAGGCCGAGGAAGCGCTCAAGCAAGTGAAAGCGCATGAGGAAACGATAACATCGCTCTCGGCCCAGCTCGAACGCAACAGCAACGCCCTCACCTCACGCGACGAGACCATAGCCAAACTGCACGAGGAACTTAACACAGCTAACGAGCACCTCAAAATCGCCGAGCAACTTGAAGCACGCCTTGACGAAGTGGAGACATTCAAGCGCAACAAGAACGAGGAGGTGCGCAACCTGCGCCAGCGCCTCGCCCAGGTGGAGCAAGCCGGGAAGGACGCCGAAAGCCTCAAGGCACAGCTGATACTCGCACAAGAGGAAAACGTGCGCCTAAACAAAGAAGTGACCACGCTCACCCACAACGCCAAGGACACCCGCGAAAAGCACAACCGCCGCGACGTGGAACTGGCCAACCGCATCAACGACCTCAAGTCGCAACTCAACTCGGCAGCGACTCTCGCCGAAAGCTATAAAGACAGCCTTGACGCACAAATCAAGGAAACCGACAAAGCAAAAGCCCTCGCCGAACAAGCCCTCACCGCCAGCAAGGAGACACAAGACGCACTGGTTAAGGCTCAAACCGAGCTGAAAGATGCACTCCGGCAAAAAGACGAAAGCCTCAAACAGGCCGACACCGCACGCGACGATGCCAAATCGCAACTCGACGAACTCAACAAGCAGCTGGCACTGAAGGCCGACGAACTCAAAGACGCCCTCGAGCAAGCAGCAACACTGCGCACCGAACTCGATGCTTCCCACATACTCAACGATGACCTGATGCAGCAACTCGACGAGTTGAAGCAGCTGTCCGCTCCCATCGAATATCCCCAGGAAGAGCCCGAGGTTGCCGCAGCAGTGCAAGAACCTGCCGAAGCAACCACACAGCTTCCCGCAGAGGAAGCGGTAGAAGAAGTGACCGAGCAGGCTGAAACCGAGGAAGCTGCCCCCAAACCCGAGGAAGCTGCCGCTGCCGCTCTTGAAGAGAAGAAGGAAAAGAAGGAGAAGAAAGAAAAGAAGAAGGAGAAGAAGAAGGAGAAGAAGAAAAAGGAGGAAAAGAAGGAGGAAGCAGCCCCCGAGGAGGCAGCGAGCAACGATGCCGAGGAGGCTCCGGCCGCTGATGCCGTCACCGACGAGTTGCTCGACAAAGCAACCGATGCCGCCCCATTCATGGACATCACCCTCGACGACATCGACGACGTGGACTGGCTCATCCCCGTGGAACCCGACCCTGAACCCGAGCCAGAGCCCGAACCCGAACCAGAGCCCGAACCGGCTCCAAAACCAAAAGCCGATCCACGCCAGCTGTCGCTGTGGTGATCGAGATGTTAACGTAGCAACACAAGCATTATGTCATTCGTCTCAATACAGTTCCTGTTGTTCCTGCCCATAGTGTTCCTGCTCTATTGGTTCGTGTTCAAGCCCACCAAGATGCAGAACATCTTCATCGTGCTGTCTAGCTACGTGTTCTACGGGTGGTGGGACTGGCGCTTCCTGCTGCTGATGGCATTTACAAGCATCTGCTGCTACGCAAGCGGACGGGCAATCGAGAAATTTGAAGGCCGCAACAAGCTGCAACGCGCCATCACAGCGGTCAACGTGATTGTAAACCTCGCTATCCTGGGTGTCTTCAAGTACTACAATTTCTTTGTGGGCAACCTGGACGTGCTGCTATCGTCAATGGGGTTTGCCCTCGACTGGCCCACGGCCAACATCATACTGCCTGTGGGCATCTCGTTCTACACTTTCCAGGCCATAGGATACAGCGTGGACGTATATAAGAAAAAGATTGCCGCGTCACACGACATCATCGACTTCTTTGCATTCATCAGCTTCTTCCCCCAGCTTGTTGCCGGCCCCATCGAGCGAGCAAGCGACATGTTGCCGCAGTTTGCTCGTGCACGCAAGTTTGACTATGCGAGCGCTGTCGATGGCTCACGTCAGATGCTGTGGGGTATGTTCAAGAAAGTGGTGATAGCCGACAACTGCGCCCCCTACATCAACACCACATGGAACAACATCGACACGACGTCGTCGTTCAACCTGATGGTGGTGGGCTTCCTTTTCTCGTTCCAGGTTTACTGCGACTTCTCGGGTTATTGCGACATAGCGGTGGGATGCGCCAAGCTGTTCGGTTTCAAACTGCGCGCCAACTTCAACTACCCCTACTTTTCACGCAACATCCCCGAGTTCTGGCGCCGCTGGCACATCACCTTGCTGGCATGGTTCCGCGAGTATGTGTACTTCCCCCTGGGCGGAAGCCGCTGCTCCAAGTTGAGATGCTGTTTCAACACCATCTTTGTGTTTGTCCTGAGCGGTCTGTGGCATGGTCCCGACTGGAGTTTCGTTCTCTATGGCTGTGCCCATGGCCTGATGTGCAGTTTCTATGTGCTCACGGGCATCAAGACCAAGTATGACCACAACGTGGGGTGGAAGCGTGTGCTGCCATCGGTGAAAGAACTGCTCATGATGCTGGGCACATTCACGTTTGTCACCCTTGCCCGCGTCATGTTCAGGGCACAATCGCTAGGCGAAGCGTGGTACTACTACAAGCACGTGTTCTCCTGGTCGGTCTTCGACCCGCGAGGAGGCGTTGTGGGCCTGAAAGTCATCCCCCTGTGCATCATGCTGCTTGTCATCGAGTGGATCAAGCGTGACAACAGCCACGTGCTTGAACTGAACGGCCACGGCCTGATGAGACACCAGTGGGCACGATGGACGCTATATCTCGTGATAGTCATGGCAATAGTGCTGATGCAAGCACCCCAACAAGACTTTATCTATTTCCAATTCTAGGCAATGAAGCGATACTTGACATACGTAACCCTATTCTTGCTCATCGTGGGCACCATCCTGGCGCTGTGGGAGTGCTTCGTGCGGCAATACCCCACCTCCTACCAGTACAAGGCACAGTGGATGGACAGCCATGCCCCCGGCGTGAGCACACTGATCCTGGGCGGATCGCACACCTACTACGGCGTGATGCCCTCGCTCATGGGCGACAGTGTTTTCAACCTCGCCAACGTGACGCAGCACTCTGAGATTGACGACTGGCTGCTATCGCACTACATAGACCGATGCACCAACCTGAAAACGGTGATTGTGCCCGTTGATGTGACCAACACCTTTGACTCGCCGCTGGAAAAGAGCGTGGAATGGTATCGCGGCACCTATTACAAACTGTACATGGGCTGCGACCTCTTTGACAACAACTTGAAGTATTACTGCGAGATATCATGCCTGCCGGCCTTTAACCGCAAGTTCTTGGCGGCAGTGCAAGGGCTGTGTGGCGGAGACACCTCCCTGGAATGTGACAGCACAGGGTTCGGCACAGGATTTGCCACGCCGTCGCACTTCGACGAGAACATGATGATCGTCAGTGCCAAGACAGCCGAGCACCGCAGCACTGCCGACTCGGCAAACGTGGCCTACAACTCGCAGCACCTCATGCACATCGCGTCGATGTGCCACGACAGGGGGATAAGGCTAGTGATTGTCACCACACCCATGTGGGACGGATACACGTCAAGAATCAGCAAAGCGAGCCTTGAAACCGTGCATGGCATTGTGAATCAATGCGTGAAGAAGTATGGGGCCGTTTATATGGACCACATGAACGACACTCGTTTCCAGGGTACAGATTTCTACGACTGCGACCACTTGTCGCGGCAAGGCGCCGAGAAATTCACCAGGATACTCAAAGAGCAACTCGCTCGATAAAGTCACCCCGCCTTTTATATTTTGACCTGCGGCTCAAAGAGCACCACCTGGCCATGTTTCATGGTCTCGGGCACATTGATGAGACGCTGGTTGCGGCTGCCGCGAAAGAGGATGTCGAGATCTCGCTCGGCCATGACGAATGGCCCGTCAACCAGCACGTCGATGCTTTTCATCAGCTCCATCAACTGCGGTTGCTGCACGATGTGTTCCCACGTGTAGCCCGTGTAGCACCAAATGTTGTAGCCCAGCTCGCGCTTGATGCGTGCCGCCAAACTAGCAACGGCCCCAGCCTGGAACAGCGGGTCGCCGCCGCTGAATGTGACCGGTGCCTCATTGTAGGCAATGACACGCATCAGCTCGTCCTCGCTCATCTCCTCGCCTCCCGCCGGATCCCACGACTGCGGGTTGTGGCATCCAGGGCAAGCATGGCTGCAACCGGCAAGATAAATCGAAGTGCGCAACTTGGGGCCATCGACGCTAGTCCCTTCAACAACCTTTAATACTCTCATCGTTTTTTTAAATGAAAGGGTCTAGAAAATCTAGAGATTCTAGAAATTCTAGACCACATAAATTTGTTTTCTTAATCTCTTAAAGCGTGGCGTCCTTAAACACTTACTTGTGTACCACGCGGTCCTTGAGTTCGGCGAGCTTGCCGCTGTTCCAGCGGTCGGTAGTGCCCACAAGGTAACCGGTGATGCGTTGCAGGCGGTCGATGTCCTTGCTGCCGCAACGGGGGCAAGTCTTCAATCCCTCGGTTGCATCCTCATATCCGCAGTGGATGCAGCGGTTGCGGTTGTGGTTAACCGAGCAATATCCCATGTTGTACTTGTCCATCAGGTCAACAACGTTGCTGATAGCCTCGGGGTTGTGAGTAGCGTCACCGTCGATCTCCACATAGAAGATGTGTCCGCCACGGGTGAGGTCGTGATAGGGAGCCTCAACCTCGGCCTTGTGCTTGGGCGAGCAGTGGTAGTACACGGGCACGTGGTTAGAGTTAGTGTAATAGTCCTTATCGGTCACACCGGGAATCACGCCGAATTCCTTGCGGTCGCCCTTCGTGAAACGTCCGCTCAATCCCTCGGCGGGAGTTGCAAGGATACTATAATTGTGCTGGTATTTCTCGCTGAATTCAAGCGCACGGTCGCGCATGTGTGCCACAATCTTGAGTCCAAGCTTCTGGCTCTCCTCGCTCTCGCCATGGTGCTTGCCAGTGAGCGCGATGAGGCACTCGGCCAGGCCGATGAACCCGATGCCCAGCGTACCCTGGTTGATAACGCTCTCGATTGTGTCGTTAGGCTGCAAGTTCTCTGCGCCGTTCCACAGCTGCGACATCACGATGGGCATCTGCTTGGCGTAAGCGGTCTTCTGGAAGTCAAAACGGTCGTTGAGCTGGCGTGCTGTGAGTTCGAGCACATTGTCAAGCTTCTTGAAGAATGTCTCGACGCGCTCTTCCTTGGTCTCGATGCCCATGCACTCGATAGCGAGCTTCACGATGTTGACTGTCGAGAACGACAGGTTGCCGCGACCCACAGAGGTCTTGTCGCCATAGCGGTTCTCAAACACGCGAGTGCGGCAGCCCATGGTAGCTATTTCATAGAGATAGCGCTTGGGATCGTCGGCCTGCCACTTCTCGTGGAAGTTGAAAGTGGCGTCGAGGTTCACAAAGTTGGGGAAGAAACGGCGGGCAGTGACCTTGCAAGCCAGCTGGTAGAGGTCATAGTTGCGGTCCTCGGGCAGGTAGTTCACGCCACGTTTCTTTTTCCAGATCTGGATGGGGAAGATAGCGGTAGCGCCATCACCCACGCCCTTATAGGTAGAGAGCAAGAGCTCACGCATCACGCAACGGCCCTCGGCGCTAGTGTCAGTACCATAGTTGATTGAACTGAACACCACCTGGTTGCCACCGCGAGAGTGGATAGTGTTCATGTTGTGGATAAATGCCTCCATAGCTTGGTGCACACGTCCGGCAGTGCGGTTGATAGCATGCTGTTTAGCACGCTCCATGCCTGTGAGTCCGTCGAGTTCAGCGATGTTATAGTCCTCGATGGGAGCCTCATAGAGAGCACTGTAGTCCTCGCCCGTCATCTTCTCGATATACTTCACCTCTTCAACATAAGTCTTGCGCACGAAGGGAGCCAAGTAGAAGTCGAAAGCGGGAATAGCCTGTCCGCCGTGCATCTCGTTCTGCGCAGTCTCCATCGAGATACAAGCAATCACGCTAGCAGTCTCGATGCGCTTGGCCGGACGAGACTCGCCATGGCCAGCCATGAAACCGCCTTGCAAAATATGGTCGAGCGGGTGCTGCACGCATGTGAGGCTCTTGGTGGGATAATAATCCTTGTCGTGGATGTGCAGGTAGTTGTGACGTATAGCGCCCAGTGCCTCGGGGCTGAGCAGCTTGTCGTCGGTGTAGGCTTTAGTTGTCTCGCTCGAGAACTTCATCATCATGCCGGCGGGGGTGTCGGCATTCATGTTGGCATTCTCGCGAGTGATATCATTGTTCATCGCATCGATGATTTGCTGCAAGATAGCATACACCTTGCTCTTGCGAGCACGGCTGCGGTCCTGGCGGTAGCGTATATAGACCTGCGCCACCTCCTTGCGTGTACTCTTCATGAGCTCCATTTCCACCATGTCCTGGATGGCTTCCACCTCCATGCGCTCGGCACCACGATTGCCGATGCGGTCGGTGATGCGCTGGATGAGGCTCTCATCTTCGCCCAGATCGGTTCTCAACATGGCCTTGCGTATGGCAGCCTTTATTTTTTCTTCGTTATAGCCCACGACGCGACCGTCGCGTTTAACTACTGTAAGTATCATAATAGCCCTAGAAATTTAATTATGAGATGTTTAATATTAGCCTTTAATTTCGCTTAAAAAACACCGCCATCAGGCAGGTTTGATTTGCGACTACAAAACTACAAATTGCCCTTGAAATATCAAAATTTTTTCACAAAAAGTTTTGCACAAATTTTTCGTTTTGGACAACTTTTTCGCCACCACACTTTGCTACAAATCTTATTTTCAATAACTTAAAAAAAGTTTTGGACAACTTTTTCAAAAACCCCACCGAAAAAAGCTATCATTTCCACCCCTTATTGTAAAAACTACAATATCCCCGCAAAACGCTCCATTCTCACTACTAAAGCATTACGGAAAAATCCCTTCCCGTCACCCCCGAAAAAACATCAATAAAAAGACATAAGAGATAGAATTCACCATTCCATTCTCCTGCGCCGTTTTTAAAAATTTTCAGGCTCTACCCTCTATGTAACTATTCAGCAATGGTATTTTGAGTAACTCAACTTTAGCATGTAAAACCATTTGAGCCTCACCTATTTGATCCGATTAGCGTCCTGCTGGACGCAGTGCGTGTTGCATTTCTTCCCCCACCGCCACTTCGTTCGGCGGTGGGGGTTATTTAGGTATTGTCCTGCC
>NZ_JAZLLZ010000087.1:0-2757 GCF_045598405.1 Sodaliphilus sp. | reverse complement strand
ATATTGCTAATTTGTTGTCCGGCAGGACAATACCTAAATAACCCCCACCGCCGAACGAAGTGGCGGTGGGGGAAGAAATGCAACACGCACTGCGTCCAGCAGGACGCTAATCGGAGCAAATAGGTGAGGCTCAAATGGTTTTACATGCTAAAGTTGAGTTATAACTGAAAGACTCCCTGCGCGGATCTCACAAGATTATGTAATGAGAGGCTGAAAGCCGACACGCAGAACGCAGTTCTGCACATAACCCTGTCCTAACTGAGCGCAAGCGAAGGCAGGGCAGGGTAAACGCGATACACTATACTGCGGTTGAAGACCGCAACCTTGAGATTACTCCATTGTCGAGTGGTTACTCGATTACCGCCTGGCAAAGTGGATATTGTGTGGGTAATAGGGTGGGGAATGTGGGCGATAGGGAAGGGGAGGTTGTTGGGGGCAATTTTTTTTGTGTAATTTAGCGGCATGAATGCGGCGGAGGTGATTTCTTGCCGCATGTGTAACTTTTTAAAACCTTAATGATTATGGAAGCAAAATTTTACAAATGCCAAGTTTGTGGCAATGTGATTGTGAAGCTGGTTGACGGCGGTGTGGATCCATCGTGCTGCGGCCAACCCATGAAGTTGCTCAATGCCATGGAAGTGGACGGAGCTCGTGAGAAACATTTGCCGGTGGTGTGCCGCAACGAGGACGGCTTGCTGGTGATCAAGGTAGGTGAAACTCCTCATCCCATGACGCCTGAACACCACATCTGCTTCGTCGCCGTGGAAACGAAAAAGGCCATCAAGGTGATTTACCTGGATCCCGAGAAACCTGCCGAGGCTTGCTACTGCGACTGCCACGAGGAGGTGACCGCATTCTTTGAGTACTGCAATCTGCATGGCCTGTGGAAGACCACCGACATCCCCTGCAAGGAGAAATGCTGCAAGAAATGACCTTGTGTTGGGTATTTAGACTAAAGGTGGGTTCGTGACTATTCACCAATAACTTATCTTGAGGACTCCCCGCGCAGATCTCACTGATCACACTGGTTTATTATAATAACTGAAAGAAATTAAAATAATTAGAATAATTTCTTATTCAGTTAAATCAGAGCAATCTGTTGTTAGTTATTTTCGTGAGATTCGTGAGATTTGCGTGGGGATATTACCCAAAATATTATTGCTGTATTTTATTGGAAAATTTGCGGGAAATTACACGTTGAAGCGGAATACCACGATGTCGCCGTCCTGGAAGACGTACTCCTTGCCCTCGACGTGCATCTTGCCGGCTTCCTTGACAGCAGCCTCGCTGCCGTAGTGGATGTAATCGTCATACTTGATGATCTCGGCACGGATAAAGCCGCGCTCAAAGTCGGTGTGTATCACGCCGGCACACTGTGGAGCCTTGCTGCCGCGGCGGTAGGTCCATGCACGGCACTCGTCGGGGCCGGCGGTGAGGAATGTCTCGAGGTTGAGCAGCTTGTAGGCCGCCTTGATGAGACGGTTCACGCCGCTCTCTTCCAGACCTATCTCGGCAAGGAACATCTGGCGTTCCTCGAGAGTTTCCAGTTCGGCGATTTCGCTCTCGGTTTGAGCCGCAACGACAAGGATCTCGGCATTTTCATCCTTCACGGCCTCGCGCACGGCCTCCACATAGGCGTTGCCATCCACTGCGCTGGCGTCGTCCACGTTGCACACATAGAGCACGGGCTTGTTGGTGAGCAGGAACAGGTCGTGGGCAATCTTCTCCTCGTCTTTGTTGATGAGTTCCACGCTGCGTGCGTTCTTGCCTTGCTCGAGGGCTTCCTTGTAGCGCTTGAGCACCTCATACTCTGCCTTGGCGTTGCGGTCGCCGCCGGTTTGAGCCTGCTTCTGCACCTTTGTGATGCGAGTGGTCACGCTCTCGAGGTCACGCAACTGGAGCTCGAGGTCGATGACTTCCTTGTCGCGCACGGGGTCAACGCTGCCATCCACGTGGGTCACGTTGCCGTCGTCGAAGCAACGCAGCACGTGCAGGATGGCATCGGTCTCGCGAATGTTGCCCAGGAACTTGTTGCCCAGCCCCTCGCCTTTAGAAGCGCCCTTGACGAGTCCGGCGATATCCACGATCTCGACGGTGGTGGGAACCACGCGTTTGGGCTTGCATATCTCGGCTAGCGCGTTGAGACGCTCGTCGGGGACGGTAATCACGCCCACATTGGGCTCAATGGTGCAGAAGGGGAAGTTGGCCGACTGCGCCTTTGCGTTTGACAGACAGTTGAAAAGGGTGCTCTTGCCCACATTGGGCAGACCCACGATGCCGCATTGAAGTGCCATAGTGATATCTTGTTTTTGCTTAATTACTAAATCATTTATAGTGCAAAGGTAGTGTTTTTTTACGAAAGACGAAAAAACTCTGCTATGCACACCGCGGGGCAAGTGTGCTAATGGTCAGATTTTAAACCGATTAGGATTGTGTATTTTTTTATTCGGGTTACTGCTGTAATTATACACCAATAGAGTTTTTTGCAGACTCCCCGCGCCGCAGGTCCACCGACCTGCGACCCCGTTAACAAATGTAATGACCTCGTTGAGGTCTCAGTAACTATTCAGCAATGGAACTCCCCGCGCGGATCTCACTGATAACACAGATTTAATAATAACTCAACTTTAGCATTTGATAATAAATATTGCTAATTTATTGTCCGGCAGGACAATACCTGAATAACCCCCACCGCCGAACGAAGTGGCGGTGGGGGTATAGTATCAACAAGCAGATGCGTCCAGTAGGACGCTAATC
>NZ_JAZLLZ010000086.1:0-5166 GCF_045598405.1 Sodaliphilus sp. | reverse complement strand
AACCATTTGAGCCTCACCTATTTGATCCGATTAGCGTCCTGCTGGACGCAGTGCGTGTTGCATTTCTTCCCCCACCGCCACTTCGTTCGGCGGTGGGGGTTATTCAGGTATTGTCCTGCCGGACAATAAATTAGCAATATTTATTATCAAATGATAAAGTTGAGTTTGATGAGTCGGTGCATGGCTGTGCTGCCATTAGGGTGAGGGGCAGGGTGATGGGCTCCGATTTTGATAGTATCAAATTTCAAATCAGCGCGAGAAAAGTTCTTTTTTTTCTTGAGCGGTTATTTCTTTTTCTTCCAGGGCCAGAGGGAATGGCTGGAAGATTTGAGTTCGTTGAGTCGCTGTTGTGCCTTTTCATTTCCCTGCTCGGCAGCAAGACGATACCACTTGATTGCGGTGGCTGTGTTTTTCTCCACGCCATTGCCGCGGAGGTAACATTCTCCCAGCATGAACTGGGCAAGCGCATAATTCTTGTCGGCGGCCTTGCGGAACAGTTTGATTGCTTGCTGCACATCTTTGCTAACTCCCTTGCCGTCATGATAGAAAGTTGCCAGGCTATACCACGCGTTGACGTCGCCTTGCTCAGCAGCCATGCGCTCGTATTTCACCGCAAGCTCTTGGTTCTTCTCTATGCCGAATCCGTTCTCGTAGCACCATCCCAAATTGTGCTGTGCCAGTGCAAACCCCTCGGAGGCTGCCTCTCGGAAATACATGACTGCCTTAACGGGGTCTTTCTTCACGCCCAGGCCGTCCATATAGAACACGCCCATTGCATAAATTGAACTCACCAAGCCTGCTTCGGCCGCTTGACTGAGCAATTCGAGAGCCTTGCCATAGTCCTGCTTCACGCCGACTCCTTCCTGATAGCATAGCGCAAGGTTGTGTATGGCGTCTATGTGCCCCTGATTGGCGGCCTTGCGATACCAGAACACGGCTTGCTCATGGTCTTGCTCCACGCCGTCGCCGTAGTCATAGCACAGTGCGAGACAATATTGCGCGACGGCATAGTCTTGCTCGGCGGCTCGGCTGAACCACGTCGCTGCCAGCTCGGGGTTGTGTTCCACGCCCTTACCGTTGTCATAGCATTCGCCTAGCAATGCCTGTGCCTTGTAGTATCCCTGCTCGGCTGCCTGGCGATACCAAAAGGCCGCCTGGATATTGTCCTGCTCCACGCCTTTGCCTCCATCATAGCACATTGCCAGATTGGTCTGTGCCAATGGTTCGCCTTGTTCGGCTGCCTGCCGGTACCAGTACACAGCCTTGGCATAGTCTTGATCCACACCGGTACCCTCTTCATATAGTGCGCCCAGGTTGACCATGGAAGACAGATATCCCAGTTGGGCCGAACGCTGATAGTACATGGCGGCTTTGCCCGGGTCTTGCGGCACACCCTTGCCTTCTTCATGCAGCAGTGCAAGGTTGTACAGGGCAAAACAGCTTCCTTGTCCAGCTGCTTTCTCGTACCAATAAACAGCCTTGGCCAAATCCTCTTCCACGCCGATGCCGTGCCGGTAGTAACTCGCTAGATTGTTTTGTGCGGCATGGTATCCCAGTTCAGCCGCCCGCCTCATGTAATACACGGCCTTGATGATATCTGGTTCCACGCCATCTCCTTCCTCATACGACAGACCCAAGTTAAACAATGCCACAGGGTGGCCCTGTGCGGCCGCAAGATTCAAGTAGTGGATTTCCTGAATGCTGTCGGGCAAGATGCCATCGACGCTGTAACACCGCGCCATGCACACCTGGGCATAAGCATCACCGTTGTTTGCGGCAAACTTGAGATGCGGTAAAACCCTCTCAAGGCATTCGTTCATCTTGTCGTCATCGGCTTCGATGCCATAGCCACCATAGGCATAGCAGCGGCTGATAATGAAGTCGGCATACATGTTGCCACCCGCTGAGCTCTTCTTGAGCCATTGCACTGCGGCGGCAAAGTCAAAGCCCACACCACCTATTCCCTCATAGTAACAGTAACCTAGCATGAACTGGGCGTAGGCATCGCCCTGAGAGGCGTCTTCGGTATAGTTCGCTGCGTTGATGTTGGTAAACGTGTAGTCGGTGTTCATTACTTTGAGAATTTCTTAGTGAGGTAGTGTAAAATGCTGGCTGCTATCAAGATGAGCGGAAGGGTTATGGGCCAGCTGATGCCGTAGAACTCTGGGTGGCCGAAGTGACCTGCCACGGCAGCAAGGTAGTGGCTGTAGAAATAAGTGACGGGCAAAGCAAGCAGGTAAACTTCCAGGTTGATGCTTCCCAGCCACCGCATGGGCCAGGTGAGCATCAAGCGTCCCACGAGGCCTTCGCTGCCATTGAGCAGCACGCTCATTGCCACGATGCACGACACCGGCAACCACCACACGGCGATGTCCTCGCAGCAGTCGAGCCATGGCATGCGTCCCACGGCGATGATCACAGCAAGCACAAAGGCAACAACAGCCGCTTCGACCGCATGTGCCCTGGCACGCAGCCAGTCGCCCAGACGCTTGTCAAGAGACGGAAGCGATGCCCCCACAACCATGCCCCACACAAACTCGCCCAGGCGGGTCAGAGGCATGTCAACCAGCCAGTCGCGGATGTGCTGTGACACCACACCCAACACCACACAATGTGCAACTAATATTGACACGGCAATCATCCACTTGCATTTCATGGACAAGCTCGACATGAGCCTTGACAGCAACGGGTAGCAGGCATAGCACAGCAGCAGGGCGCAGAGGAACCAGGTGGGTTTGTTAAAAGAGAGGTATGAGTCTCGCACAGGCACCCATGCTTGCACGAGCAGAGCATTGGCGGGAAGCGTCCAGTCGGTGACGCAGTGGCCCATGGGCCACTGCATGATCAGCAGCAATGCCAGCACCAGCCAGTGGATGAGATAGATGCGCCGTGCGCGTGGCCACATCCACTGCCACCACGAGCATTCCGCCCGCGGATGCCGCATGGCGAGCAGAGCACCACTCATCACGAAGCACAGCGACACGCCCATGTGGGCAGCCTCGCAGAGTTCCAAAATGGGTGTGTGGTAGAGCACTATAACCACTACCAGCAGCCCGCGCCATGAGGACAAGGTCTTATACATGGATCAGCCGTAGAATGAGGTGTAGTTGCTCTTGCGGTGTCTCACGCCCCGCACGCAGTAGATGGCGTTATATAGCGGCCTCCACAGTGTGAACAGCGGCACGGAGAGACGCAGCGGCGGAGCTTGCAGGAGGCGGCAATTCTTAACAAACGACAACACGGCGGGCACCCAGGTGAGCAGCATCACGAGCAACGCTGCCATCCAAATGGCGGTGTTGAGAGGAGCCAGGGCAATGGCGCCAGCCACACACCCCAAGCGCAGCCAGTAGCACCAGCTAAACGCACTCTGCACGTAGAATGCCGTGCGGTTCACCATGCGCGAGGTGAAGTCGCGGCGCAGTTTGAGCAACGCATGGGCACGAGGCAGTTCGGCATAGTACACTGCCAGCTGGCTTTCGGGCGCCAGTTCCACACGGGTGTTGCCCTGTGAACAGATTTCTTTGAGGAACACATCGTCCTCGCCCCAAATCAGGTCCATGCTGCCGGCAAACCCGCGGGCATCGAAGAAGAGGTGCTTGCGATAGGCCATGTTGTCACTGGTGCCGCGGTAGGGATTACCCTTGACCGCGCTCACGAGCCACTGCACGCCGGTGGTCACCGTGTCAAACACGCGCATGTGGCGGCCCAGGTGCTTGTCGTGCTTGTAGCGGTAATGCGAGTAACCCAGCACGATGTCGGTATCGGGAGTGAAGTTGCGCATCATGGTTTTGAGCCACTGGTCGTTAGTGGGGCGGCAATTAGCGCTCGTGGTGAGCACGATGTCGTGCTTGGCGGCCTTGATGCCTATCATGAGCGCGAGTTTCTTGCGCGAGAGCGAACGAGAGCCATAGGGGGCAAACGTGATGTGCAAGTTGGGGAACCTCGATTTCATCTCGCTGAGCATGTCGCTAGTGGCCTCGGCAATGCTATCGACCACCACGATCACCTCGGCCTCGGGGTATTCCTGGTGCAGCACCAGCGGCAAGAAGCGGTCGAGCTGGTGGGTCTCGTTCATCGCATCCACGACAATCGACACCGGCGGCAGCTCGTCGATGTAGTCACGCTCCTGCTCGGTGCGCTCGACAAACCTCGACAGCACACGGGTGCGGCTCCACTGCCACAACACATATATAATGGATAGCACAACTGCCGCGCCAAGCAACAGCCACACGTAAAGATGTAAATTCAGGTCAAAAACGAAATTCATTAGTTTAGATGTTATTCAAACTGCAAAATTACTGATTTTTGACGAAAAACGAAAGACGAAAAACAGATTTTTCTTGTTTCTGTCTAATCTCACTATCTCACTATCTCTCACTATCTCCCACAAAGAGGCACAGAGATTTTTTACTGAAAGAAATTATTCGAAATTAGAAGAAATTTTGTTAATTTTTAGTTGATTTCAAGCGAAGAGGCTTTTCTCTTGGGTTGTATTTAGGTGGTGGCGCTGCGCTTGAAATACACTGAAAATAAACTGAAAATATAAAAATCTGTTTTTCTGCGTTTTTTTGTTTTTAGTCCTTTACTATACTCCCACGGAGACACAGAGAGGCACAGAGATTTTTTACTGAAAGAAATTATTCGAAATTAGAAGAAATTTTGTTAATTTTTAGTTGATTTCAAGCGAAACGCCTTTTCTCTTGGGTTGTATTTAGGCGGTGGCGCTGCGCTTGAAATACACTGAAAATAAACTGAAAATATAAAAATCTGTTTTTCAGCGTTTTTTTGTTTTTAGTCCCTTACTATACTCCCACGGAGACACAGAGGGCACAGAGATTTTTTTACTGAAAGAAATTATACGAAATTAGAAGAAATTATTTATCTCCCACAAAGTATTGGATTAGGGGGGTTATGCCAAAAATGAGGGGGAAAAGACAAAAACAACATCTTGTAGGAATATAACTGCTAGCACCTTTGTGTAACTCAACTTTAGCATATGGAACCATTTGAGTCTCACCAATTTGTTCCGATTAGCGTCCTGCTGGACGCATTTTTGCGGTTTACCTATACCCCCACCGCCACTACGTTCGGCGGTGGGGGTTATTTAGATATTGTCCTACTGGACAATAAATTAGCATCATTTATTATAAAAGCTAAAGTTGAATT
>NZ_JAZLLZ010000085.1:0-17660 GCF_045598405.1 Sodaliphilus sp. | reverse complement strand
CAAGGAGGTGCAAGACGGTTTCGTCAAATTCCTTATACCATACTACATCCAAAAGAACGAACCGAACTCAACATTTGACTATCGGAACTATATAAATGACTTGAGGCAAGGTAACGTTGACCAGTTTGTGCTGCGCATGAGGGCTCTGTTTGCCGATACCCCTTACGAGCTTATCAAAGATTTAGAAAATCACTACCAAAACCAGGTGTGGCTGTTGCACAAACTCTTAGGCATGTATGTCCAGGCTGAATATCGCACTAGTTATGGTCGCATCGACATGGTGCTGCAAACTCCAAAATTCTGCTACGTCATCGAATTCAAATTTGACGGCTCGGCACAAGATGCCATTGACCAAATCAAGAGCAAGGACTATACCCTACCCTTTGAACTCACGGGCCAACAAATCTTCCGCATCGGCTTAAACATCTCACGCGAAACACGCAATATCGAAGATTGCATCATAGAAAAGCAAGCATAACTCACAGTAATTTGCGGGCGATGATTGCCGAGCCTCGTTTGCCGTTGACGATGCGAGCAAAGAGTGTGCGCACGATGGGAGCAACTATCACACGCCATTTGAGGCTATTGCTGTAACTGTCGCAAAGACGACTATATGCTCCCTTGCACAATTCCTGTGACTGCTCTTGCAAACCCTCTCGCTGATATTGAGCAGCAAGGGTGACGCGCTTGAACTCAAGCAATCGTTTCAAGCGAGTAGCCTCGGGATGAGAGGAAGCTGACAGTTCCTCCTCAACCACATCCATAACATGCTCCCATTGGCCAGCCTTGGCACTAAAACTGTTGCCGGTGATGCTAGCTTCGCCGCTGTGGTTGACAAAAACTCGCTCATTACCCATGTAGGCCATGCGAGGTTCAGCCAGCAGCAGCCTCACTCCCAGCTCCCAGTCGTTCCACACTGGCAGTTCGGGGTTCCACTCGCCACATTTTTCGAAGAAAGCCTTGCGCACTGCATATCGCTGTGTGGCAAGCTGGCTGTGAAGCATTTGCACCGCCATGATGTCGCTCATGTGGAACGGCAGTGCGCGAGTAGTCCCGTCGGGGAATCGCAAGGTTGCCCCTGTCGAGACAATATCAACATCTCCCCCAGCCTGCTCTATGGCGGCAAGATAGTCGGCCACCAGCGCGGGATGCATCTCGTCGTCGCTGTCGAAGAACACAAGCCATTCGCCCGTCGCCTCCTTCGCTCCCCTGTTGCGGGCCGCGCCGGCTGTGTGATGCGACTCGGTAACAACCTTCACCTGAAAATCATCAGTGTTATTATCCTGTGCAAACCCTTGCAGCACCGCCAGCGAGTCGTCGCTGGAATCGTTATCCACAAGCACGACCTGCAACGGCCGGTGACTCTGCGCGAGTACCGAGCCAAGGGTGCGCTCCACGATGTGGGCGCGGTTGTACACGGGTATTATTATCGAGATAGTTTGCATAAATTCGTGTAAAAGTACTACATTTTTTGCGAGTGTGCAAAAAATGGACTAATTTTGCAACATTATGAAGGTATTATTTGTGGGCGACGCAAGCAATATGCACAACTGCCTGGCCGATTCGGTCAGGCGCTTGGGGCACGAAGCGGTGGTGGCATCCAACGGATCGACGTGGATGGACACCCGCCGCGACATCAACTTGCTGCGACGTCCCGGCACGCTGGGAGCAGTGCGCTATGTGCTCGACATCATGCGCGCCCTGCCCTCGATGCGGGGGTTTGACGTGGTGCAGCTGGCAGGGCAGATTTTCCTTGACCTCAAGCCAGCCAAGGTGCGCTGGGTGCTCGACTACCTCAAGCGTCACAACGGCCATGTGGTGCTCTCGGCGCTGGCAACCGACCGCGTCTATTACGACGCCTGCCACGACGGCCACACCTTCCGCTACAGCGACTACCGCCTGGGCGACCAGCCCTCGCCCTACGTCAACTCGCCCGAATACCAGGCGCAGCAGCAGGACAACTGGGGCAAGCCCTTCATGAAGCAATACAGCGACTATGTGATCGACCACATCGATGGCGTCGTGGCATGCCTGTGGGAATACTATGCTGCCTATCGTCCCGTGCTGGGCGACCGCGTGATACACGCAGGCATACCCATCAACACCAGCGAAATAGCCATGCGCGAACTGGCCGAGCCGCCTCGCAAGGTGAAGTTCTTCATAGGCATACAGCCCGACCGCACCGTGATCAAGGGCACCGACCGCATGCACGAAGCACTGAAAAAAGTGTGTGCCCAGCGTCCCGACGAATGTGAAATGGCCGTTGCCACACGCGTCCCTTACAGCGAGTACATCGGCATGATGCGTTCGAGCCACGTGCTGCTCGACCAACTATACAGCTACACCCCTGCCACCAACGCGTTGCTTGCAATGGCGCAAGGGCTAGTGGCGGTGAGCGGAGCCGAGCCCGAGTATTACGAGCTGATAGGCGAAACCGAGAACCAGCCCGTTATCAACGTCAACCCTCTCGTTGACGGCGACATCGAGGCCAAGCTCAACTGGATAATAGACAACAAGCACCTGTTGCCGCTGATGAGCCGCAGCAGCCGCGAGTTTGTGGAGAAGCACAACGCTGCAGCTGTCGTGGCACAACGCTACCTCGACTTCTGGCAGCAGATAATAGCATCAAAAGTGCCATCAAAGGGACTGTCCCTTTGATGGCACTTTTAAGACAACTAACTGTAATACATGACACTGCAACTGCTCATATCGACACTTGACAACGGCATTGAGAGGATTCCATCGATGTTGCTGGAGCCGCGCGACGGCATCAGCTACCTGGTGTCGTGGCAGCACAGCGACGGCTCGGCCATGGAGTCTGTGCCCCAGGCGTTGCTTCGCGATGACGTGACAGTGCTACACCTGCAGGGGCGCGGGTTGAGCCGCAACCGCAACAACTGCATCAAGCACGCTACTGCCGACGTGTGCATGATTGCCGACGACGACTGCACCTACACCCACGAAGATCTCACTGCCGTGGCACTCATCTTCGCCACACACCGCCAGCTCGACATCGCCACATTCAAGGCCCACGGCACACACACCGCCTATCCCGAGAAAAATTTCAACCTGGCGCAGCCTGCCAAGAACTACCATGTCACCTCGTTTGAGATAGCATTCAGGCGCAGCAGCGTGCAGGGCAAGCTAGCGTTCAACGAGTTGTTCGGCCTGGGGGCACCTGTGCTGCATTGCGGTGAGGAAGAAGTGTTTATCCACGATGCCATCGCAGCAGGACTGAAATGCGAATACTACCCTGCCTACGCCGTCACGCACAACGGGCTCACCACATCATCAACGCGCGTGGGCGAGGCGGGCACACTCAAAGCCCGCGGCGCATTCCTTTACATCGACTATCCCTGGACGATGATTCCGCGCGTGTTTCTCATCTCCTATCGCCTGCACCGCGACCACGGCGTGCCACTGTTACATGCCATCAGCAACATGACAGCCGGCATCCTCTACATCAGGAAACACCTGTGACCCAGTCGCAGCCACAGATTAAGCAGAAATAAGGGATTTTTTTCACTTTATTATATCCTCCCCGAGTTCCCCGAGAGAAAAAACTAGTAACTCTGTAGGGGAAGTCGGTCGGGAAGTTTCGTTTTTCGTCTTTCGTAAAAAAATCACTATCTTTGCAGTTTATTTCAGGTGGGAACATTAACCCATCGTTACCGACAACAAACAAACAATAATAATATGAAAAAGATTGTATTAATCATGCTGGCGGTGCTGTGCTTGAACGGTGCGGCCAGTGCAGCAAGCAAGAAAAACGTGAAACAAACCAATCCTTTCCTCACGGCCTACACCACCAAGTATGGTATTCCGCCGTTTGACAAGATTAAGTATGAGCACTACATGCCCGCCCTCAAGGCCGGCATCGAGCAGCAGAACAAGGAGATTGCCGACATCGTGGCATGCAAGGAACAGCCCAACTTTGAGAACACAGTCCTCGCGCTCGACAACAGCGGTGAGACCCTGAACAAGGTTTCTTATGTGTTCATGGCTCTCGTTGAGAGTGACAACACCCCCGAGATGCACGCTATCGCCGAGGAATTCATGCCCTTGATGACTGCACAAAACGATGACGTTTACATGAACGAAGGCCTCTTTGCACGCATCAAGCAGGTATATGACAACGCCGATGCCCTGGGACTCACACCTGTGCAGAAACGCCTCACCGAGAAGTACTACAAGCGCATGGTGCGCAACGGTGCACTCCTCGGCACAGAACAGAAGAACGAACTCAAAGAAATCAACAAGAAACAGTCGGAGATATCGCTCAAATTCACTAACAACGTGATGAAGGAAATCGCCGAGAGCATCATCTGGGTTGACAACGAGTCCCGCCTGAACGGACTTGCAAAGAATACCGTCGAGGACGCAAAACGTCTGGCCACCGAGAAGGGTCAGCCCGCCAAGTGGGCGTTCACCGCAAGTGCTTCTACTCGTCTCGACGTGCTGGGTAGCGCCGACGACCGCGACCTGCGCCGCGAGATGTATGAGACCTACACTAACACCGCAAGCCGCGACAACGAGCGCAACAACTCAAGCAACATCAACCAACTCATCAAGCTGCGCCAGCGCAAGGCACAGCTGCTGGGATTTGAGTCGTTTGCCGACTATGCAGTTGACCCCGTGATGGCTCACACCGTTGAGGCAGCCGAGGACCTGCTCATGCAGCTCTTCGTACCCGCTATCGCCAAGGTGAAGGAAGAAGTCAAAGACATGCAGGCCTATGCCGACGCTCACGGCGGCAACTTCAAGATTGCACCCTATGACTACTACTATTACGCAGCCAAGGTGAAGGAACAGAAGTTCAACTTCAACGAGGAAGAGGTTCGTCCTTATTTCGAAGTTAACAGCGTGCTCAAGAACGGTGTCTTCTGGGCTGCAAACAAACTCTACGGCATCACTTTCACCGAGCTCAAAGATGCCCCCAAGTACAATCCCGAGGTAACCGTCTATGACGTCAAGGACGCGCAGGGCAAGCACCTGGCAGTGTTCATGACCGACTACTTCCCCCGTCCCACCAAGGCCCAAGGCGCATGGATGAGCGAGATGGCGTCAGAGTATAACTACAATGGTCATAGCGAGCGCCCCATCATCTACAACGTGGGAAGTTTCACACCTCCCACAGCCGAGACCCCCTCACTGCTTACTATCGACCAGGTTGAGACCATGTTCCATGAGTTTGGCCATGCACTGCACGGCATGCTCACACAAGCTCCTTTCCGCGGTCTTTCAGGCACCAACGTGGACCGTGACCTAGTGGAGTTGCCCTCACAGATCAACGAGCATTGGGCTTGGGTACCCGAGGTGATGAAAAACTATGCCCGCCACTACAAGACCGGCGAGGTGATTCCCCAGGAACTCGTAGATAAGATCCAGGAGTCATCTAAATTCAACCAGGGTTTCATGACCACCGAGCTCGTGGGCGCAGCATTGCTCGACATCGAGTGGCACAAGCTCAACTGGTGCGGCGACATCGACGTGAAGAAGTTTGAGCGTTCTGTGGCTCGCCGCCTGCACATGCCCGAGGAGGTACAGTTCCGCTATCGCAGCCCCTACTTCAAGCACATCTTCGACAACGACCAGTATAGCTGCGGCTATTACACTTACCTGTGGGCACAGGTGCTTGAGGCCGACGGCTGGGAGCGCTTCAAGACCGAAGGCGCATTCAGCCAGCAGGCTGCCGACGACTACCGTCACTTCATCCTTGAGGCTGGCGACACCGATGACCCCATGGTGCTCTACAAGAAGTTCCGTGGCCACGAGCCCAACGCCGACGCACTGCTCCGCAACCGCGGTCTGAAGTAAAACAACAATCGAGAAACATCAAGTATATCTCCGGTTAACATAAAGAGTGTGTCACTTCAATGTGATACACTCTTTGTTTTTTACAAGAAAAACATAATTGTATTGCAAATGTGATACAATTATATTACTTTTGCAGTCTAAACAATATCAAAAATATGACAACACGAAAACAAGTATCTTTCAGGTTACGTGAGGACTTACTCGAGAAACTTAAAGTTCTTGCAAAAACAGAGAATAGGGCACTGAACAACTATGTCGAGAGTGTTTTACTCAAAGCATGTAGTAGCGAAGAGCCAAATGAGGTGACAGCAGCAGCGCTCAAGGCTGCCGAAGAACGAACAGAATACAAGCCAACTGAACTGTATGATACGGCTGAAGAAATGCTAAGTAAATTAGGCGTGAAATGAAAAAGATTTTTCCTTCAACACAATTCAAGAAAGATCTAAAGAAATATCAAAACGACCCAGTTAAATCAAGGCTTTATCAAAGGTTATCAACATGTTATCCCATGAAGAGGAATTACCCGCGACATATCGGCCACATAAACTTATAGGTGATTATAAGAACTGCATGGAGTGCCATATTAAAGGAGATTTCCTGTTAATATGGTTCAATGGTGATGTGATAGAACTAGTGAGACTTGGGTCTCACTCTGAGTTATTTAAATAACTGATACTATCAGAAAGCGGAACTACCAGGCATGGCAGCCCCAAAGATGGTTGTATGCGAAATTAGTCACCCTCATCGACAAGTGCTTTGAGTTCACGCAGCTCGCTATATGCCTGTTTGAGGATATCGTTGTCGATGTCAATCATTCGTTCCACGGGGCGTCCGGGATCGGCAAGGGTGTGGGCAAACAGCCAGTCGTAGGTGTCCTTGAGATAGAAAGCACGCGCCAGGGCTCCGTGTGATGCACCAGGGAGCCAGTCAAACCTTAATTGCTTGGTCTTGCCAGCACTTTGCAGATAAGAAACCACTTTCTTTGACTCGTTGATGCCCACGGCACGGTCGGCTGTGCCATGGATAATCCAGAACGGGAGTTCACCCAGACCGCTCATGTCTTTAAGGTAACATCCGCCGCACAATGCCATGGCAGCGGCAATCTTGTCGGGGTAAGTACCTGCAAAATCCATCGTGCCATATCCGCCCAAGCTCATGCCCAGGGCATAAATTCGGGTCTTATCCACATTGTAATGCTGCTCGGTCCACTCGATAATGGCCATCAGCTTGGCAGGGTTCCATGCCTCGCCTGGATTTTGGGGAGCAAGCACAATAGCGGGGAGGGCAAGCCCCTTATTGATAGCATCGAGGGTGCCATAACGCAGCACTCGATTAAGGTCGTGCCCGCATAGCGAACGGCCATGAAGGAACAGAATCACCGGTGTGGGCTGATTGGTGTCGTAGTTGTCGGGGGTATAAATCCAGAAGTGGTAACCGCCGCCCGAAATGCTGCCGTGCGACTGCATGTTGCCTGCCGCCCAACTGCTAACGCAGAGGACTATAAGAAGGAAAAAAATGTATATTCGTTTCATCAAATTGGATATTTCAGTTATTATCACGTCGCAAATTTAGGCATTTACGCTTATACCTACCCCAAAATGAGATACAAAAAACGTTAACGGGCTCAACTTTGCATCACACGTTGACGCGTGTTTTTCTAAACTATAATGTAGAAACTTTGTGTAGTTGCAAGATTTTTTGTAATTTCGCAACCGAAAAATTTTCAAGAAAACTCTAAACAAATGAAAAGATATTTATATTTAGCATTAATTGCAGTGGCCATGCTGTGCTCGTGCACAGGCAACCAGTTCAAGGTTGAAGGCAAGGTTGAAGGCGCAACCGATAGCGTGAAACTCATTCTTGAGGAATCAAGCAATGGCATGTGGATAGGTCTTGACACAATCACCGTGGATAGCGACGGCGAGTTCAGCGTGAGCGCTGAAGCTCCTGCCTACCCCAACATTTACCGCCTGCGCATGGGCGAGAAGGCCGTTTACTTCCCCATCGACAGCCTTGACCACCTCACCATCAACACTAAATTCAATGCCTTTGACACCGACTTCACTTTGAGCGGAAGCGACCATGCCGAGCAGATCATGAAAATCGACAAGGAAGCACAAGGTCTCTCGAGCAATGCATCGCCTGCCCAAATCAAGGCTTTCAAGGACAAGTTGGCCAAGGAAATCATCGTTGACCCCGCAGGCATCGTTGCCTATTATGTTATCAACAAAAACATTAACGGCCGCCCGTTGTTTGACCCGCTCGATGATTCCGACCTGCGCATCATCGGCGCCGTGGCAAACTCTTTCAACTCATTCCGTCCCAACGACCCGCGCACCGAGTATCTTGTGAACGTGCTTCTGGCAGGACAACAGCGTCGCCGTGCAGCATCGGCTCCATCCGACACTATCCAGGCAACCGAGGCCGCTCTCATCGACATCGAGCTGAACGACTACACCGGCAAGAACTACAAACTTTCAGAGGTGACCAAGCAACATAGCGTGGTGCTGCTCAACTTCACCATCTATGACGCCGACTTCTCTCCTGTTTACAACAAACTGCTCAACGATATCTACACCGCCAACAAGAGCAGAGGCCTGGAAATCTACCAGGTGAGCCTTGACCCCGACAACGTGACTTGGCACGAAGCTGCACGTAGCCTGCCCTGGATCACCGTGTATGAGCCAAAGGGAGAGTATGCTACATGCGTGGGTGCCTACGCTGTGGCCGGTGTCCCCACCACATTCATCATCAAGAACGGCGAAATCGTGCAGAGAGTAGAAGACGGCAACAACCTCAAAGCAACAGTCCAGAAATACCTCTGATAAATAACGACACATCTCTACATCAAGCACAAGCAACGGCATGTGCTTGATGTTTTTTTTCTCGTTACTATCGTGAATGACGAGAATGACGTTAGTAACGAGAATAACGCAAGAATAACGCAAATCACTTGAAAGTAAAAAAAATGACAATATTTTTCATGGTTTGCGATTTTATTTTTATCTTTGTAAATTAAAAGGAAATTCATGTCAATTCAAGGTACAAATAAAACCATAGTAATCATAGGCGGTGGCCCGGCGGGGCTCACGGCAGCTTATCGCTTGCTCGCCCATGACGGCTACAAGGTGATTGTGCTTGAGGAATGCGACCAAGTGGGCGGCATCGCTAAAACGCTTAACTACAAAGGCAACCTGATGGACCTGGGAGGACACCGATTCTTCACAAAAGTGAAAGAGGTGCAAGACTTCTGGGACAATATCATGCCCTTGCAAGGCACGCCGTCGGTCGATGACATGATGCTCGGCATCGACAAGCCACTCAACCCCGGAGGCCCCAATGCCGACGACGATTACCGAGTGATGCTGCTGCGCACGCGCGTGTCGCGCATCCTTTACTCGCGTTTCTTCTTTGACTACCCAGTGTCATTGAGCGCCAAGACCTTGCGCGGCATGGGACTGGCCAACACCTTCAAAGTGGGTGTGGGATATGTCAAGGCTATGCTGTTTCCTCGCAAGGAAAACTCTCTCGAAGATTTTTACATCAACCGCTTCGGCAAACCGCTATACAGCATGTTCTTCGAGAACTACACCGAGAAAGTGTGGGGACTGCACCCATCACAGCTAGGAGCCGACTGGGGCAGCCAGCGTGTCAAGGGACTGTCGATCGTAGCCATCATCAAGGACATGTTGCAGAAGACGCTGCACATCAACCAGCGCAAGGTGGAGACATCGCTCATCGAGCAATTCATATATCCCAAACTGGGACCTGGCCAGCTGTGGGAATGTGTGGCACAAGACATTGAGACGATGGGCGGAACCGTGAGCCTTAACACCAAGGTTGTGGGCATCAACCTCACGACCGATAAGAAGGTGGACAGCGTAGAGGTGATCAACGCCCATGGCGAGCGAGAGACAATAGCATGCGACAGCGTGTTCTCATCGATGCCCCTCAAGGATCTCGTGGCAGCGATGCACGGCGCCGAGGTTCCCGCTCCCGTGGCCGAGGTTGCTTCCGGACTCCCCTATCGCGACTTCATCACCGCAGGCTTGCTCGTGAAGAAGCTCAACTTCGTCAACAAGACCAAGATAAAGACCGTTGACAACCGCATCCCCGACACCTGGATCTACATCCAGGAACCCGACGTCAAGGTGGGACGAATGCAGATTTTCAACAACTGGTCGCCTTATCTCATCAAGGACTACAAGGGCACGATGTGGATAGGAATGGAATACTTCTGCAACGAGGGCGACGACCTGTGGAACATGAGCGAGGACGCCTTCAAGCAACTTGCTGCAAGCGAGCTTGCCAAGATAGGCGCTATCGACAACGTGGACGAGATTATCGACTCCACCGTGCACAAGGTAAAGAAAGCCTACCCGGCCTACTTCGGCACTTACAAGCAGCTCGACGTGCTGCGCGACTATCTCGACACCATCCCCAACCTGTACTGCATAGGCCGCAACGGTCAGCACCGCTACAACAACATGGACCACTCAATGCTCACAGCCATGCGCGCCGTGGATGCAGTGCTGGACAACAAGGCCTCACGCGACGAGATATGGAACGTGAACACCGAGCAGGAATACCACGAGACAAAATCCAACTAAACACGCCTTTACACCGCCAGGCAGCGAGTGTACGGGCGTTATTCTTAATCAGAAAAAAGCAAAGCAGAAATGTATAAACTAGCAAACAAACTGTGGCAAGTGATGAATACGGCAAGCGACAACAAGCGGTTGCGAGTGCTGCAAGCAGGCAGTGTGCTGGTGATGCTGTTTCTTCTTGTGCTAGGCGGGTTCCACATCAGCACCGTGCCCGTCGATAGCGACACCTACATCCACGCCGGAGAACGCTTCTTCGCTGGCGACATCGACCAAGCGCGCACACCCGTTTACCCTGTGATATGCCACTTGGCTTTGTATCTAGGCAATGCCGGAATGTATCTGATAGCGTTGCTGCAAGCAGTGGTGTTTGTCGTGTCAGTCAAGTGGTTATATAAGACCGCACAGATGATATTCAGTGAGCACAATGTTGTTGCCTTTATCGTCGTTGCTCTCTACGCATGGAACATTGCAGTGGTACACTATGTGCTCATGATCATGACCGAGTCGCTGTCGCTGTCGTGCGTGGTGCTGCTGTTCATGCTCATAGTCAAAGGCATCAAGGAGAAATTCACGGTGAAGGATGCCCTGGTCATGACATCATTATATGTGGTAATGCTGTTCCTCAGGCCGTTCTTCATCTGTTTTGCGCCGCTACTGGTGTTATATTTCATCTTTGCCCGCAAGAACTTCGGCCGCGGCGCCATTGTCTCGTTCTGGGCGGGACTTGCTATCGTGGCAGCATGCTATGTGGGCTATTGCGCTGCGTTTAATGCCCGCTATGGCGTGTTCACCACCTCGAGCGTGCCCGACATCAACCTCAATGCCCAGCTCTATGAGGCAGGACTCTTGGAGTCACCCATCTGGGAAGCCGACACTGTGGTCATGGTGCGCGACCATGCCCTTAACCGCGAAGTGCTCATGGCCAACCGCAAGGCGTGGTTCGTGCACATGTGCGACGAGTCACTCATGTCGGCACGGCAGCTCTACCCCAAGATTGTGCTATCGCATGGAGGCAAGATGTGCCAGCCGTTGTCGTTGCAGATTTCGGCAGGAATGCTCTATCTCATCACACTGGTTTTTGCTATTGTCACATTTGTGAGGTGGCACAGGTTCAAGGCCGATGTGCGCATCGAGACTCTGATGCTGCTCACCATCATTGTGACCGTCGTGACATCGGTGTGGGGGGCATTTGGCATCTACACCCGACTCATGCTGCCTTGCTACACGGCTTTGTGCATCGTAATGGGCTATTTCTTTGCTCGGTTTAATAGAATTTGAAGGTGGCAGTGTGTGGGTAATGATCGCTTGACGTGTAGGTTTGCGGCACATCACTATACACCCGGGCATCCACCGCACGTAGGTTGCCTCTATAAAGGATGTGGTCTATCTTGAAGTAGAAACGATGGGCATTGTAGGTATGGGCATATCCCAATCCGCATTCAGTCCAAGCGTCCTTCATGTCGTCACCCGCCAAGGTGCGGTAACAGAAGCTGCCAGGCACGTCGTTAAAGTCGCCGCACACTATCACCGTCTCGGGACTGCGGTCTATGGCATTGCGCAAGTTGACAGCATCATCGGCGCGCATAGAGAATGCCCGGTCAAGTTTGGCGCCAAAGCTCATGCCATACAGACGGCTCCCCTGCATCACGTCACAGTCGCCGTCAGTATCAGTCCCGGTAATCCTCTTGTCGGCATTGCTCAATCCATAGGTTTGTAAATGAGCACTGAACAGGCGCACCTTGTGCCCGTTAATCACCACATCAAACGCCAGTGCCGGGTAATGGTCAAGATCTTTGTGATAGATGACCGTGTCATATCCTTTTTTTGCCGGCACCACGGTGTCAATGACAAAGGGATACTTCGACATGATGGCCACTTCATCCTTGTGCGAGTAAGAGCGATAAGGGAACTTGGCATTCAGCTCCTCAAAATAGTTTTTGGGACTGCGTATCGTGTCATAGTGAATCGCGTAGTCGGTATGCGGCATTTCCTGCATGAGCACTACGTCGGCATTGATGTCAAGTATTGTGCGTATCACGTGGCAGGAATCCTCGGTAAACAAATGCGGGAAACCAGCAACATTATAAGTCATCACAGTGAACGTGCTGTCGTTTTCGCACAAATCACTGCCCAAGTTGACAGGACACACCCGGCCTAAACTAGGCAATGACAGCAACAAGGCAAGTCCCAACACAGTTGTCTGCCACCAACGACGCATCAAGGCCACAACGCCTGCCCACGCCACGGCGGCAATACCCACTAGTGGCAGCAGCAACACCATCACACCAGGAACGTAACCGCACGACCGAGGGTCAAGCAATCCGCCGTAGGCCGACATCAACAAACCAGCCACAACAAGAACTGTGACAGCGACCGTCAATATTCTCCACACTTTTAGTCGTTGTCTTTCCATTCAAACGTAGTTATAATGGGATAATGGTCGCTCTCACCTGCTTTGTCGCAGCGGGAAGCCACTGCCTTGAAACCTCCGCGATAGAACATGTGGTCTATCCTGTAATAAAAGCCGTTGCTGTTATATGTGTTGACCGGCCACGTTGCACAATCGATATAGGCATCGTTCATGTCGCCACGCACCGTGCGGTAGCTGTAACTGCCGGGGACATCGTTGAAGTCGCCGCACACGATCAGGTTCTCGGGCGACTTTTCCACAACAGTCCTCACGGTGTGGGCCTCACCGGCACGACGCGTAAACGCACCACTCAATTTGTCTATGAGAGAATGTTTCACCTTGCGGGCCTGGTTCTTGCTATGCACGCCTTCCTGACCTGTAACCACTTTTTTGAACAACAGCTTGTCGTCGCTGGTTAGACCTATCGACTGCATGTGAAGACCAATGATGCGCAGGTCATGGCCATTAATATTCAAATCAAATATCTTGCCATAAGTGTGCGGCACGTCAAACGTCAAGCGGTTGCGCATTGTGGTTTCAGGAACCACCGAGAACGGGAACTTCGACAGCAAGCACACGTCGGCGCGCGGGTTTGAGCGGTAAGGATAAGCCTTCACCAACTTTTCCCTTAGTCTTTTTACAAGAGGGGATTTGGTAAAATCATTACCATCAAGCGATGTCTCCTGCAACACCACCACATCGGCATCCACGTCAAGTATATGCTGCAAGGTAGTCTCCTTTGCATTATTCGTCATGTGCTCAAATCCAATCACGTTCCATGTCATCACAGTGAACGCACGCGTCTCATCGGTGGGTGCGCTGCTCCAACTCATGGGCATGTTCCACCTCACAGCCGGCAACGACAGCAAGAGGGCACCTCCCAGCACAAAGGAAGCGACCCTGTTGCGCAGCAGCAGGCACACTGCCAGGCACACAACATTGAGAACAGCAACTGCGGGAAACGCCAGCACTGCCAGCGACGGCAATGTCCATGACCTGGGGTCTATGCATCCGCCGTAGGCCGAAAACACTAACACGAATGCCACGACTGCCGCAAGTGCGGTCACGGTCACATTTACCCCTTTCTTATATTTCTTTATCATCTAGTTTACTTTTCGTTACTATACCCCAATGTGTTTTGCGGACTACCCGCGCAGATTTCACAGATAACACAGATTTAATAATAACTGAAAGAGATATTTTTTTTCAGTTAAGGTAGGTTCTATTGTTAATACTTTTTGAGAGTGAGATCTGCGCGGGGACATTACCCAAAATACCATTAAATAGTTACTACTTTTTCCCTTTGCGAGAGAACGAGAACAGCAAGTCACGTTCCTCGTCGGTGAGAGCAGTGTAGCCCGAACGCTTGATTTTCTCGAGCACCCGGTCCAGGTCGCTCTCGGTAGCCTTGCCTGTTGCCGACTGCGATGTGTTACGAGCCGTGCCTTGTGCCGACTGACCACGATAAGCCCTGCCGCCCACAGGCCCGCCCACTCCGGGGTTCTTGCGGCGCGATGCCAGCGACACAATCTTGTCGATGCAGCGGTTAAGTGGTGCCGTGATGTCATGGCCACGGCGCATCATCATGGCATACAGAAATCCCACTAACGCACCACCCAGGTGAGCGATGTGTCCGCCCGACGAGAGTGCATCCATCTGGAGCAAGTCGATGAGAACCATCGCCAGCACTACCCACTTCAAAGCCACCGAACCCAGGAACAACAGCCCTATACGGTAATTAGGAGAATAGGTAGCCACTGCCACAACTATCGCATATACCGATGCCGACGCACCCAGCAAATAGCCTTCCATGCCTCTCAACCCCGGAAGGACACTGCTTGCAAGCACATAGACAACAGCACCGCCTATTGCACCATATATATATAACGCCATGAGCTGCTTGACGTTGAAATACTCCATGAAAATGCGACCCAGCCAGTATAGCCACAACATGTTGAATAGGATGTGCAACACCTCATAGTGCAGAAAAGAATAGGTAATCACTGTCCACGGGCGGTGCAATGCATCCATCCATGCACTAGGCACTTCAAGCCAGTGGAGCACACTGTCGATGTCGCAGTCAGCAAAAATCATCACAATTCCCACAAGACGCACCACGAGGAACACGCCCACATTCACATAGATGAGGCGCATGAGCATTGAACCCTCGTTGAACCGGCGTTTCAACTCATCCCACATTGCCATTGCCGTTCCTCCTGCCAGCATAACGCCAGTACATTAAAATAATGAAACCAAAGAGCATACCTCCCAGGTGGGCAAAATGGGCAACGCCACTCATCAATCCTGCCACGCCGAAGAACAATTCCAGCGCGCCATATCCTATCACCACCCACTTGGCCTTCAACGGGAACGGAATGGGAATGATATACATCTCAAGATTGGGGAACAGCATACCGAAAGCAAGCAATATGCCGAACACCGCACCGCTGGCACCCACGGTGACAAAACTGCTGCAAAATTCATTGACAAACTCATTGAGCTCGCCCGATGCAAGCGCATTCCTTATCACATCAAAAGACACATGGTTAGCATTCGCCATGCTGGTGACAAATTCATTCTGCCAGGTCAGTTCCCATGCGAGCTGCTGCACTAGCGCAGCACCCAGTCCGCAAGTGAGGTAATAAAACAAGAACTTCTTGCCTCCCAGCACCTGTTCAAGCAAGCGTCCGAACATGAACAGCGAGAACATGTTGAAGAACAAATGCGTGAAACCGCTCTGGTCGTGCATGAACATGTAAGTAATCATCTGGGCAGCATTGAATCCGTCGCCACGCCAGAAGTGAAGACCCAGATACTGCTCAAGGTCTATCAAGCCTATTCTAGTGAATACTATTGTTGCCAGCCACAACAGGCCATTGATGATAAGCAAATTTGCTGTAACAGGAGGAAACGTATTCCCCATTTTCCTATACTCCATATCGCATTTTGAATTTGACTGCAAATTTACTGAAAAACTCCTTATTTCACTGCATTTTACCCGCAATTAGTACTTTTTTTTCAAAATTTATCATTTTTTTTAATGATTTCTTTGTCAAAACTAGATATTTATATATATTTGCCGAAAATACTGAAATTCTAATTTTAATTTTTAAAATCTATTAATATGAACAAGACAGAATTAGTAAACGCAATTGCTGCTGAGGCAAAGTTGACAAAGGTTCAGGCAAAGGACGCTCTTGAGGCTGCTCTCAAGGCTGTTGAAGAGGCTCTCGTAAAGGGTGACAAGGTTGCCCTCATCGGTTTCGGTACATTCGCAGTTAACGAAAAACCCGCTCGCACTGGTCTTAACCCCGCTACAAAGGAGAAGATCGAGATCCCCGCTAAGAAGGTTGTTAAATTCAAAGCTGGTAAGGAACTCGCTGAGAAGGTAAAATAAGTGGTAAAACACCTATAATTTACAACAAGCCTTGACTCACACACAAGTGAGCAAGGCTTGCTTTTTTCATCAAGCAATATGAATCTCAAGCATACTCTGATACTCATCTTTGTGACTATCGCCTGCTCCACCGGCAGTGCTGGTACCATCGACGAAGTTTTCCGTCACGACGAAATCACCGTTGACCTGTGGCCCGACGGTTTCCCCAACTCTAACGGCATCGACTATAACGACCCAAGCATTGACCGCAGCCGTCACCTTAACCCTCAAATGCACGTGTACACAGTGAAAGACGAGCGTCCCACCAAGGCTGTGATACTATGCCCGGGAGGAGCCTACGGAGGTCTCGCGATAACACATGAGGGATACCTATGGAGGCCTTTCTTTGAGCGCGAGAAGGTTGCCACAATCGTTCTTGCCTACCGCCTGCCGTGCGACCATCATGACGTCCCTGCAAGCGACGTGTATCAAGCAATGCGACTTGTCAAGAAGCATGCTGCCGAGTGGAACATCGACCCCAACCAGATAGGAATCATGGGATTCAGCGCAGGCGGACACCTCGCATCGACAGTAGCAACACACGCTCCGGCCGACGTGAGGCCTGCTTTCCAAATCCTTTTTTATCCGGTAATATCAATGAAAGACGGCTTAACCCACTGGTGGTCAAGACGCAACTTGCTGGGCGAGAAACAACCACAAGAACTGCTCACACTCTACAGCAACGAGTTGCAAGTAAACAAGGACACTCCCCGCGCCTATATCATCCACGCCGACGACGATGGCGACGTTCCTGTGCTCAACTCGGTGCTCTACTACGAAGCCCTGCAACGCAACCGTGTCCCCTCGGTGCTCTACGTCGTACCCTCTGGCGGACACGGATTTGGCATCAAAGGCAACTTCAAGTACCACGAGCTCATGCTCAACACCTTATCCGACTGGCTCCACACCTTCTGAAACAGAGATAAAATCGAGAATTTAGATGCGGTTATCTTGTAATAACGATTCTTTTATTTGCTAATTTTGCTTACTTTTACTATTTTTGCAAATGATTTCAACACCCAACTGCATATTATAGCAACTTGGGAGAAAATCACGACATAATGGAAAGGCGTTCATACGGCGCTTTGTTCTGACTAGGCAAAGGCACCGATGCCGAAGAAATTGTTGGCGATGTTGCCGAGAGCGTACGCCGTTTATGCAATATAATGGCATGGATTTCGTTGATTCTTTCCCATCTTTACGGCATTGCCGTCGCCATTAACATGGATGAAGTCGCTGGATGGATATTTATATCCTTAATTCCGCAGCACTTTTGTTAACAATTTTTATAATATCCTGAGCAACAAAAAGTTGCCCAGGATTTTGTCATGTCGGTGATTTCACTTAATTTAGTGCTGCAAATAAAACCAAACGAACCACCAACACGACA